>CAZOPN010000001.1:0-8108 GCA_964581685.1 uncultured Sangeribacter sp.
ATAGTTAACCTTAACATTAACCTAAAACAAACATGAGAAAGATTTTCTACTCTCTCTCCCTGCTTTTGGCAGCAGGTTCGATGGCGTTGTCAGCATCTGCCGATGAGATTACGCCTGTCAATCTTATGGCAAATGCTGTTATCGGACAGAACAGCAATACAACTCCTTCCGCTCCTTGGATTGCATTTAATCCATCAGACCATACTACTAATAATGGTGATGGTTGGCAGCTTAGAAACCATGATGGAAATATGAATTCCGGAACAGGTGATGCCGAGCAGATTTTCTTCCGCTGGAACGGCAATAATAATAACACGGTCTATGCTTACGAAGTAGATTTCGAAGCGGGTCACCGTTATCTTCTTACATTCGATGCAACAACCAATGATGGTAAATCAAACAATCTACTTGTTGGTTTTACAGATGATATTGCAAATGTAACTTCTGCAACAGAACTTCCCAATATGTCAAGTTATAACATTAGCGGTTATAACAACACTGTGCTTTGGACAAATCCTCTTAAAGTAAGCGATTTCTATACGGCTACTAAAACAGGAAAAGGTTATGTTCTCTTCAGTGGTACAAACAAAGGAGGTAATATAATTATCCGCGCAGCAAATTTCAGCCTTACAGAGCGCCCATCTGTATTAGTGGATGTGGATGGCAATACAGTTCCTGAAGTTATCGCGCAGGGAACAACCATCAATGTTACTCCGATGAATGTAACCGGTGTTGATATGACCGTTTATTATTCTATTAATGGTGCGGACCCTGTTGAATATACAGGTACAGAGGGTATCGTTGCTGAGAATCCGGGAACTGTAAGAATCTACGGTATGGTGGACAGCTCTGTAACAGGTGAACTTACAAGTGTGAGCGAAAAGGTTGTTTACGTTGTCATGGATCTTACCGACCTTATGCCCGTAATCGAAGGCGAGACCGGTATGACCGTTCCGCAAGAACCTTGGGTTGCATATAATCCTGAGACTAAGTCTCAGGATCAGACAGGCGACGGATGGAACTACCGTAACCATGACGGCACTATGGCAGGTGGAGCTGCAGAACAGCTTTTCCTCCGTTGGAATACTGTGAATTCACCCTGGGTTTATGGTTACAAGATTAACCTTGAGGCAGACAAAACTTATCTTCTAACTCTCGACTCTTCCGACAATGATAACAAGGGCCAGGTACTTCTCGTTGGTCTTACAAATGATCTTGAAAATGTTACCAATCCTAATAGTCTTCCTGATGAGACAAGTTATGCTCTTATCGGTCATGATTCAAAAGTGCTTTGGACTAATCCTGTAAAAGTTCGTCGTCAGTTCGAGATCACAGGCGAAACAGGCGAATATTATATCCTCTTTGGTGCGCGCACCACTCCCAATAACAACGACATCATCCGTCTCGCAAATATCAATCTCTATCTGATGGATGAGATGGATTATCAGGATAGCTTCAATACCCTTAAGGCTGAGGTTGAGGCATTCTTCAGCAACATCGAGGAAGCCGGTTACGTGCTCTTCAATGCTGACGAGACTGCCGCTCTTAAGGATGCAATGAAAGTTGAAGGTACAGATCCCAACTATCAGGAGCTTTATATCAACCTCCGTCAGGCTTATTCTGACTTCCAGGATGCTTGGCCCACTTACCGCAATATCAAGGATCTCAGAAACAACGTTCAGCTCTACATGAGCAACAACGCTGAGCTGCTCGAATATGCCTCCACCGCTACGTCCGAGGCACTCACAACCGCTATCGAAACTCATTATACAACTGTTGAGACAGCAGTTGAGGCTATCACAACCCTTACCAACGCATGGCGTGCTGCTGTTGAAAGTGCAGCTGTTGTTGGCAGTGAAGCTAATGCAACCGCTCAGACTCTCTCAAGCTGGACAACTACTGTCGGAACAAATCAAGGTGAACCTGCTACTCTTGCTGACGGCACTCAGCTTAACGGTTATTTCGATTCTTATAACACTGCTGCAAAAGAGTCTATCCAGACTGCTACTCTTGCAAAGGGTATGTATCGCTACGCAATTTTTGCTCGCGCAAGTGAGAACATCGTTTCCTATACTCTCACCGTTTCTTATCCTATGGGTGAAGAGGAATTGACAAGAGCAGAAGGTGACCATGAGCAGACAATCATGCTCAACCAGACCGGTAACCGTGGCAACGTATTCGGCAACGGTTGGACAATCAATGTTGTAGACTTCCAGGTGCCCGCTGATAATACAGAGGTTACATTCACTGTAAACGGTGATGCTACCGGCAACCAGTGGTATGGCTTCATCAACCCGACTCTATACTCTATTCCTGAAGTGGATACTGCTGTGACAGAGGTTGAAGCTGCTGCTGATGTAGAAGCTGCTTACTATACAATCGACGGTGTTAAGGTTACAGGCAAACTTCTTCCCGGAGTGTATGTAAAAGTTGCCGGAGGCAAGGCTTCTAAAGTTATGGTTCGCAAGTAATCCTCTTTAATAGTCATGTCATACTGACATTCTCAAATAATTCAGAGGCTGTGCCAAATGAACGTTTGACACAGCCTCTGATAAAATGTTAAAGAGGGGGTATACCCGGCGATCAGGAGATCGCCGCCCCATAGCCTCCACACCCCGAGGGATAGGGGAAGCACAGGGATTGTGGATAGGAGAAGCACAGGAATTGTGGATGGGAGAAGCATAGGTATGGAAAGGCGATCTCCCGATCGCAGACTTATAAGGAAAAATGCCTTTATAATATGCCTTGTTTAAATAAGCTTCTTAGGCTAAAAAAGCCTTTCTTAACTGAAAAGACTAAAACTAACTATATTATTAACTAATTAAAACAACAGACATGAGAAAATTTATTTACTCTTTGGCCGTGCTCATGGCAGCCGGCACTCTGTCGCTCCAGGCTCAGGAAAACCTGATGGAAGGCGCCATCACCAGCCACAACGCCGGTGATGTTCCCGAAACTCCCTGGCTTTCATGGAATTCTAATACCAAAGCTCTTGACGGCGGTAACGGTTGGGATTTCCGCAGCCAGGCCGGCGACAAGAACGGCGCAGCCGCTCAGATCTTCTTTCGCTGGAACTGGAACGACAGTCCCGATGTATACGCTTACGAAGTGGAACTCACTGAAGATACAAAATATCTTCTCACTTTCGATGCTACCACAAACGATAATAAGAGCAATAACATTATCGTAGGTTTCACAAACAGCCTCGAAAACGTGACTTCTACAACCGATATCCCCGATAAAGTTTCTTTCTCGCTCGACGGACATGACTCCGGTGTTCTCTGGACAGATCCCGTGAAAGTAGAAGCTGAATTCGCTGCTACCTCAACCGGTAAATATTATATCCTTTTCAGCTGTACGAACAAGGGCGGTAACGTTATCGTTCGCGCGGCAAACTTCAGCCTTGTTGCCAACGGCACTATCGACTACCAACCTTTGTTCGAAGAACTTCAGGGTCAGGTTGAGGCTTACTTCACAACCCTTATGGAAGAGGGCTTTGAAGGTGGCGACTACGAAGAACTCAATGCTATCTACGAGTGGCTCTATTATGAGGGTGACGACTACAAGGCTGCATACGTTGGTCTTCAGGACGCATACGTGGCTTTCCAGGCTGCTTATCCCACCTATAAGGAGTATGACGCTCTGCGCACTGCCATCACACAGTATATCTCAAGCGGCAAACTCGAACTCGCTTCTGAGAATGCTATGTCGGCTCTCAGCGCAGATATGATGATGACTCCTGCAAACGTCGAGGCTGCCAAGGCTAAGATCACTTCTCTCACCAACGCTTGGCGTGCCGCTGTTGAAAGCGCTGCCGTTGCCGGCGGTGTTGAGGATGCAGTTGCTCAGACTCTCTCTGACTGGACTCTCGACAACATCGGTAGCAAGGAAGGATCTGCCGCTAACGAAGGTCCCACACTTGCTGATGGAAGCACATTCGACATGTATTATGATGTGTACAGCAAGAGCGACGCAAGCACCGGTACACAGACCGCCACTCTTAAGAAAGGTACTTACCGCTATGCTATCTATGCTCGCGGTAGCGTAGATATTGCCAACTACACACTCTCCGTTGCAGGAACAGGCGTTGAGGCTACAGAAGATGGCGAACTCTCTATCGAGCCTACTCATATCGGCAACCAGGGCAATGTATTCGGCCGTGGCTGGGATATCGATATGATCGACTTCATCGTTACCGAGGATGACACCGAGGTTACATTCACCATCTCCGCTGAGACTGCCGGCAACCAGTGGTTCAGCTTCTACCAGCCTTCTCTGGTTATGATCAGCGACAAGGACTCTACTGCTGTTGCAGAGATCGAGGCTGCCGAAGGTGAGGCTACTTACTATACAATCGACGGTGTTAAGGTTAATGGTAAACTTGCCAAAGGTCTTTATATCAAAGTGGCAGGTGGGAAAGCATCGAAAGTTATTGTAAAATAATTGTCGGTATGTGATAACGGGCCATCTGCGGCACCGTTAGCGGCACTCGCCGTCGGTCACAACCGAAAGGTTGCTCCCTCCGCCTCGGCCTAAACGGCACCACATCTGACGCCGTTCTGACAAACCGACGGCTACGCAGGGAAACATTCCTGGCGGCTACGCAGGGCAAGAGTCCCGACGGCTACGCAGAGGCTACCATAAATAAATTCAGGGAGGCTGTATCAAACGCATGTTTGAGGCAGCCTCCCTAATGTATATAAAAATCACTCAGAACCGGGAAGCAAAACGAAGCTTTTCCCCTAATCAGCTCGAAACTAATCAAAGGGAGTGTTACGGGCAGCTTCGGAGAAGCGTAACAATTGTATCCGCGCATCGATATGAAGACGCGAAGCGTATGAATATCGGTGTGGGGGTTCAAGCCACAACCATACAGCAGCTTCGAAGATGCGTGCCAATAATTACTGTCCCGCTTCTCCGAAGCCACGCTGGCTCATCACTTTTGCTTAATTCTTACCCCTCATTCTTATATTTTTGCGATGTTCGTGAAATTTAGTATATTTGCAAAAATTTGACTTAACCTAACCACATGAAAAAATTTCTCTTTTATGGCGCTTGCATCGCCATTACCCTCTCGGCTACCGCTATATCTTTAGCAGCCGATGAAACTGAAAATGACCCTGTTTCTCCAGGCGCGGTCTCTACGACGCAGATCAATCTCGCCTCTCTTTGGAATAATAATGGCGAACTTGGAAACCCTATGGATTTCGGCTGGCAAGCCTGGAATGCCGGTGAACAAGTGACGGAGCGAATCTATGAGACCAACCATAGCGGTGGTACACGCTTCCGCGACAACAACGCTTACGAGGGAGAAAAATACCCGCATCTGTTACTTCATTTCCAAACAACGGGCGTGAGCCATTTCGCTTTTCCTCTTGATGTGGAGAAGATGAAACCAAATACAACTTATCGTGCGGAAGTGATGCTTCACCGTCATAACTCTGAGGATACGGAAATTGGTGTCGGCATCAATACCAAACCGGACGGTTCGGGAACAATACTCAATAAAGTCGAGACTGCCACTCATACATATTGGCATACATACGTGCTTGATTTCTCTACCGGTGACACTCTTGAACCTGATTATTTCGTAATCCTCTACCGCTATAACGGATATAACCCTAATCTGGTAGCTGTGGGTGATATCAATGTTTATGAGCTTAAGCGCGGAGATATAACTGAAGCCTCGCCCACGAATCCCGTTGAACTCGATGCCATCGTAAGCCCCGGATTCGAACAGAATCAGGATCGCTGGAGCGGATCCGGGTTCAGCCGTCAGAATAATGGAGAAGCAATCCAGAAAGGGGCCTATTACATGGAGAAATGGGTCACTCAGGAATCACAGGTTGGAAATGCCAGTCTGACTCAAAACATTACCGGCATCCCGGCGGGTAAATACTTGCTTACAGTATCGGCTCAGAACCGTGCCCAGAGCGATCCGGAAAGAGAAAATACCGGTGCATACGTTTTCGCCGGCGACAATGAAACTGTTGTGACTTCACCGACTCCCGGTGTATTCGGTGTGGAATTTAATGTAATAAATCCTGAAGCTTCCATACCCGTCGGGTTCAGAACACGTGATTGTACCGGAAACTGGGTAGCGTTCGACGATTTCAGACTTTATTATCTCGGCAACAATGAAAGTGTGGAAAAAACATTGACTGTAACCGTCACTGACGGTGATGCAAAACCGATGGAAGCTGCATCCGTAACACTCAGCACCACTCCGGAACAGACGGCCGTCACTGATGCAACAGGCCAATGCAGATTCACAATCGATCAGGACGACGTCGCAGGCCTGACCCTGACCGTGGAAAAAGATGGATATAAGAGTCGGACTGTTTCCGTGGATTGGGGAGCTAAGGCCGAGCATGAGATGACGGTTGTCTTAAGCAAAGATCTTGATGTGGAAGGAAACCTGCTACGCGATATTTTCGAGGGTGAAATCGGTAAGTTCCCCACCGGTTGGGAAGTATATACTCGTGCCGGAAACAAAACAGAGCCTCATGGCATGGCCACTCTGCGAAACAATAAGGCGGAAACCAAAGGAGAGATCGACAACTTCCTTCTACGTTGGGAAAATACTGACCAACACGATAAATACTATAGCTATCGCGTGACAATACCGGAAACGGGTGTATATCGTTTCTCGATGAAGTGTACGGAATATAATAACTGGAATGCTTCAAATAATGCCGGCTCTCAGATTCCGGAGAAGAGTGCCGTAAGGGTTTCTCTTACCAATACGCCGGGCTACGACTACATTCAGACCCAGAGCCATGTCTTCGACATGCCTACCAATAATCCGGCTTCTTTTGATAACGCGACTTGGAAAGATTGCAGCTGCCTCTTCTTCGCCGAGGCCGGTGAATATTATCTTTCGTTCGTCGGAGCGAATGCCATTTATCCCGTCAAGGAGCTTATGCTTGTAAAAGATCCTGATGCCACAATTGCCGAACTCCCCGCTGCTCCTGTTGTTGAGGGAGAAATCCATTCTTATGGAGGCGGTATGCCTATTTTTGCCGAGACTCCCGAAGCCGGACGTCAGTTCGAACAAGTATTCCTTGCCGATGGTAAAGACGCGGTTAAAACATACGGTCCTCACAGCGGACGCCCGACAACCGAAAAAGGAATTCTATATATCTATGAGATTGTAGATGGAGTGAACAGCGCGGCTGCCGTAAAGGAATGCGACTTCGCTAATGTGGATTATCCTGAAGAGGCTATGACTCTCGGTGAGGGTATGGAAAAAAATGAAGATTCTGGAACTACGCATGATTATAATGTAACCGACAAGGAGAAAGCCACGATTGAATTCGAATCAGGGAATGGAATTACGGTTTATTACACCTTCATTGCCGAAAAGGAGGAGAATAATGACGTTACACCGGCTCAGCGTATCGCTCACACTGAATACGAAACTGAATACAAAGAGCCACTCGTGATCGACAGAAGCGGTAAACTTACCTACTATGCCGAAATAAACGGGATCGCCGGAAAATCAAGAAGCCTCACCTTCAAATATGATGAATTAAGCGGGGTGCTCTCCATCATTGCTGACGACTCCGACGCTTCCTACTATTCACTCGACGGTATGAAGCTCACCGGCAAACCCGCCAAAGGTATCTACGTAAGAATACGTAACGGACGTGCTACAAAAATTATGGTGGCTGAATAATCAGTAAAAACAGCCTGACAAAGCCAAAACAACTAATATAGCTTCGGAGAAGCGAGCCAATAATTATTGCCACGCTTCTCCGAAGCTTATTCCTATACTTAGATCTCACCCCACACCAATGCTTCGCTGCGCTCGCATTGATGCGGGGATACAATTGACTCGCTCCTCCGGAGCTTTCCCCCTCGAATCAACTCGAAACCTATTCCTCAGATCTCTCCCATACCAATCATCTCTAAAGCCCCCGATCCTCTCGGAGCTAATCAAAGGGAATGTCAGAGGCAGCTTCGGAGAAGCGTAACAATTGTATCCCCGCATCGATATGAAGACGCGTAGCGGCTGCATATCGGTGTGGGGTTTCAAGCCACAACCACACAACAGCTTCGGAGAAGCGTAACAATTGTATCCCCGCATCGATATGAAGACGCGTAGC
>CAZOPN010000001.1:8208-12184 GCA_964581685.1 uncultured Sangeribacter sp.
AGCTTCGGAGAAGCGTAACAATTGTATCCCCGCATCGATATGAAGACGCGTAGCGTATGAATATCGGTGTGGGGTTTCAAGCCAACAACCAGACAAAGCTTCGGAGAAGCGAGCCAATAATTACTGTCACGCTTTCTCGAAGCTGTTTTTTATTGCTCCAAAAATATTTTTTTGCTAATTTTGCAGCGATTTTAGTAATATGAACTATGGATTGGCTTATAGATCTCATTAAACCCTACAATGTATCGCTTGCAAGCACAATTCTCCTCTATTCTTTTGTAATTTTTGCCGGCATTTATCTTGGCAAAATCAAAATCTTCGGCGTATCGCTCGGAGTGACATTCGTGCTTTTCGTAGGTATCTTTCTCGGACATTTCGGTTATCAGGCCGATATGAACGTATTACATTTCCTTCGTGAATTCGGTCTTATTCTTTTCATTTTCTCTATCGGTATGCAGGTCGGCCCCGGGTTCTTTTCCTCGCTTAAGGAAGGAGGAGTTAAAATGAATGCGCTCGCAATGACCGGCATCTTTCTGAATGTGGCGATTATGCTTGCCATATATTTTATTCAGGGAGGTTCTGAGGGAACCACTTCAATCTCACAGTTTGTGGGAATCATGAGTGGAGCTGTCACAAATACTCCCGGTCTTGGAGCTGCCCAACAGACATATCTACAGGTTATTCCCGACGGCTACGACGTGAGCCAACAGATGTCGATGGGATATGCCGCCGCCTATCCGCTCGGTGTTGTGGGCATTATTGTTGCAATGATCGTAATAAAGAAAGTCTTCAAGATCAATACGGAGAAAGAGATTCAGGAGATCGAAAACGATGAGAAATCATCAATGCTGGCTCCTCATCTCGTGACGTGCAAGGTAACCAACGACCTTATCGACGGCTTATCCATGCTTCGTCTGCATAATCTCATATCATGCAATTATGTCATATCACGTATTGAAAGACCTGACGGGACTGTGATTATTCCCACATCGAAAGATGAAGTTCATCTCGGCGACCTCTGTCTCATAGTCTGCTCGCAGCAGGATGAGGAGATCTTCACCCGATTCATTGGCCCGATTGTAGAGAAAGAATGGGAAATGGAGAAAGGTCCCGTGGTGTCGAGACGTATTCTTGTAACCAAGACTGAATATAATGGTGTCAAGTTAGGATCAATGCGTCTGCACTCAGCCTATAAACTGAACGTTACTCGCGTGAATCGCGCCGGAATGGATCTGCTTGCCTCTCCCAATCTGCGCTTGCAGATGGGCGACCGTATCACGGTTGTCGGCAAGATTGAAGATATAAATAACCTCGCAACGAAGCTCGGTAACTCCATGAAGCGTCTTAACGAGCCTAACCTGATAACAATGTTCATAGGTATTTTTCTGGGAATATTGGTCGGAAGCATACCATTGCAATTCCCCGGTATGTCCGTGCCTATGAAACTGGGTCTTGCCGGCGGTCCGCTAATAGTTGCAATCCTTATTTCGGCGTATGGTCATAAATTTCACCTTGTCACCTATACTAATTCATCGGCTAACCTGCTTCTAAGGGAAATCGGTATATGTCTCTTCCTTGCCTCGGTCGGCATAGCGGCAGGAAAAGATTTTGTGGAAACGGTGTTCAACGTCAGAGGTGCTACGTGGGTAGGCTATGGTTTTCTTATCACTTTCATTCCCCTTCTTGTGATGGGTATCATAGCCAGGGCTAAATATAAACTGAACTATTTTTCAATTATCGGTATGATGAGTGGTGGATACACCGATCCCCCGGCATTGGCATACGCCAATAAAGTTGCCGGAAATGATGCTCCGGCTGTAGCGTATTCATCGGTTTATCCTCTCACAATGTTTATGAGGGTTATTGCGGCGCAGATTGTTATATTGTTTTTTGTCTAAGTTTGAAGGCTTGTGACAACGGGCCATCTGCGGCACCGTTAGCGGCACTCGCCGTCGGTCACAACCGAAAGGTTGCTCCCTCCGCCTCGGCCTAAACGGCACCACATCTGACGCCGTTCTAACAAGCCTCCGGCTACGCAAGGGCACGAGTCCTGACTCTAAGATAAAGCCGGGATCGAAACCTCCGGCTACGCAAGGCTCACTGCTCGGTATCGAACCATCATCGGTCACAACCGCGAAATAAAAAACAAAATAAAGGGAAGCTGCCTGAGAGGAGCTTCCCTTTATTTTGGGTAATTATTAAAAATTGATTTTCGAGACGGATGGCGTTATACAAGGTGAATCCATTCGTCACGGGAGCCGGGAAGCAAATCAACGACCGGAATCTCGATCATGGTATAACAACCCGGATCCAGACGGCGGCTCGCACGGGCGCAGCCGACAAGAACCTGTGCCGTAAGCGCAGGATTATTGATGATCATATCAAAAGAAAAACGCTGGTTCTGCGTCATTCCGGACACACCTTTTCTCTCCATGTGTACGCCATGTCCCATATCCTTCAGTGCATCGACACTTTCCACTTGCATTACGTGGGTCTCATCAGAAGCAAAATAGGGGTCGGCCTTTACTGCCGCAGCAACCGTAGCGAAGTCGTAGCCCGGCAGCAATTCCACATACACCATACGCCGATGTATGCCCGTACCTAAAGGAATGGTCATTGACAGAGCGTTCTTCACTCCCTCGACAGCTTTCACAGCCACAGTGTGCCCCATACTCATTCCGGGACCGAAGTTTGTATAGGTGATCCCCTTTGGCGCAAGAGCCTCCATAAGAACCCTGACAACGGAGTCGCTTCCGGGATCCCAACCGGCAGAAAGCACACTCACGGCCCCATGCTCCTTAGCGACTGCATCGAGACGTTTGCGGAGTCCGGGAATCTGCGTATGAATATCAAAAGAGTCTACGGTATTCACGCCGAGAGCAAGGATCTCACGGGCATGTTCCTCAACCTTTCGGGTAGGAGTGGCGAGAATAGCCACATCCACATCTTTCAATTCCTTTATTGAGCCCACAACAGGAATCGATTCCGGTATATCGTCGCGTTCCGACGGATTGCGACGGATCACGCCGGCTGCTTCACAATCAGGAGAGGCAGCAATGGCCTCCAATGTATATCTGCCTATATTGCCGTAGCCGACAACTGCAATTCTCAATTTTTTCATTTCACAAGTTTTTTATATCTGATGCGGTGAGGTGTCTCCACTCCCCCATCACGTTTTTTCTTGAAATCCTCATATTCCGAATAGCTTCCTTCGAAATAAGTTACCTTACTGTCGCCTTCGAAAGCAAGGATATGAGTGGCAATACGATCGAGGAACCATCGGTCGTGGCTTACTACCACAGCACAGCCGGCAAAATTCTCAAGACCTTCTTCAAGCGCACGTAGAGTATTGACATCGATATCATTGGTAGGCTCGTCGAGCAGTAGCACATTGCCTTCTTCTTTAAGCGCCATTGCAAGATGCAGACGGTTACGTTCACCACCCGAAAGCACGCCAATTTTCTTCTCCTGATCAGCGCCGGTGAAATTGAACTTCGAAAGGTATGCACGGGCATTCATGTCACGTCCGCCCATCCGGAAAGACTCCACGCCCTGAGATATTACTTCATAAACACTCTTGTCGGGAGAGAGATCCTTATGATTCTGATCGACGTATGCTATCTTGACAGTTTCTCCAACTTCAAAATTTCCGCTATCAGGCTTCTCCTGACCCATAATCAGTCGGAAAAGCGTAGTTTTTCCCGCACCGTTAGGACCAATCACACCCACTATACCATTGGGGGGAAGCATAAAATCAAGATCGGTGAAGAGTACTTTGTCATCGTATGCTTTTGAAACCCCCTTCACTTCTATCACCTTGTTTCCCAAACGCGGGCCGTTTGGAATATATATCTCCAGTTTCTCCTCACGCTCTTTCTGATCTTCATTCATAAGTCGGTCATAGCTTGAGAGACGGGCCTTTCCTTTGGCCTGACGTGCTTTAGGAGCCATGCGCACCCATTCCAGCTCACGTTCG
>CAZOPN010000001.1:12194-110743 GCA_964581685.1 uncultured Sangeribacter sp.
CGAGAGTTTTGCGACGTTTGCTGGCCTGTTTCTCCTCCTGAGCCATACGCTGAGTCTTCTGATCGAGCCATGAAGAATAGTTACCCTTCCATGGAATTCCTTCCCCTCGGTCAAGTTCAAGGATCCATCCGGCCACATGGTCGAGGAAGTAACGGTCGTGAGTTACGGCAATGACCGTGCCCGGATATTGTTGCAGATGCTGCTCAAGCCAATCAATCGACTCTGCATCCAAGTGGTTGGTAGGCTCGTCAAGCAGTAGGATATCGGGTTGTTGGAGAAGCAGACGGCAGAGGGCCACACGACGACGCTCACCACCGGAAAGAACCGAAATTTTCTTATCGTCGGGCGGACAACGCAGCGCATCCATGGCCCGCTCAAGTTTATTATCGATATTCCAGGCATCGCAGGCATCAAGTTTATCTTGCAAAACCGCCTGACGCTCAATAAGCTTATTCATCTTGTCAGGATCTTCGAGCACATCAGGATCTGCAAAAGCGTTGTTTACTTCATCATATTCCTTGAGGAGATCGAATACAGGCTGCATCCCTTCTCTGACAACTTCCAGGACAGTCTTATCCGGGTCGAGTTTCGGATCCTGCTCAAGATAACCGACGCTATATCCCGGAGAAAAAACCACATTTCCCTGATAGCTCTTGTCGATGCCGGCAATAATCTTGAGGAGTGTTGATTTTCCGGAGCCGTTGAGACCGATGATGCCGATCTTGGCGCCATAGAAAAAAGAGAGATAAATATTTTTAAGAATCTGTCGCTGTGGAGGAATGATCTTGCTCACTCCGACCATCGAAAATATAATTTTCTTGTCGTCTGCCATTATTTATTTGGTATTGAAGTCGTTGAAACTTATTTATTATTTCCTGCGGTAACCGTTTTATAGTCGCATTTCACCTTACCCCGGGCTAAATTATTGAGCTTATTGCGAATCATTTGCTTCCTCACGGGTGAGATACGATCAGTATATACCTTTCCGAGAAGATGATCGAATTCATGCTGAATAATACGTGCTGCGAAACCTGTAAATTCCTCCTCATGCTCCTCAAAATTTTCATCAAGCCAATTGAGGCGCACATGCTCCACACGTTTCACAGCTTCCGAGAGACCGGGCAGAGAAAGGCATCCCTCATCGCGCGACACGGGATCGCGATCTTCTATAACCTCCATTTCAGGGTTAATAAGAGTGAACTTGAGATCTTTACATTCCGGGAAAGTATCGCCAACAGGAGACCCGTCGATCACAATTACGTTGATAGCCTTCCCAATCTGAGGGGCAGCCAAACCAACACCTTCCGAATGATACATTGTCTCCCACATATCTTTGATAAGTTTTTCGAGAGCAGGATAGTTCTCGTCGATATCCTCACACTCTTTCCGGAGTACAGGATGGCCATAGACATATACCGGTAAAATCATAATTCTTTATCTTTTGGAGATATAATGTTGCAAATTTACAAAAACTGCAGCAACTCCGCAAATAGAGAGATTGTCAGTGAACTGTGCGATTGAGATAATCGGTAAGAATGAGGACGGCTGCCATTTCATCGGCGAGGCCTTTACGTTGCCGATCGCTCTTTTTAAAGCCTCCGGCAATCATCTCGCGATGAGCAATAGTAGATGTGAATCGCTCATCAACCATTTCAAGATTCATCTGCGGCATCTCTTTGCGCAGCCGCCCGATGAAGGGACGTATATAACGCATACTGTCGGAGAACTCTCCATTTAGCTGCCGAGGCTCTCCGATAATTATTTTCTCAACAATCTCACGACTGCAATAATCTTTCAAAAAATCAAGTAACCGAGGCGTATCGACTGTCGGCAAACCATTGGCTGATATTTTCAGCAGGTCGGTTACGGCCACGCCACAGCGCCGTCTTCCATAATCAATAGCAAGAATTCTACCCATAATGCAAAAATAGCAAAAAAAGCGGAGACCGGAAAGAATCGGAAAAATCGGAATTATTGGAATTATTGGAATTATCGGAATTATCGGAATTATCGGAAAGATGGGAATTATTGGAGATTGGAGGGAATCCTGCGTAGCCCGGAGACTTGTCAGAACGGCGTCAGATGTGGTCCCGATAAAGCTGAGGCGGAGGGCGCAACCTTTCGGTTGTAACCTCCGCCGAATGCTGTAATCGGGGCCGCAGATGGCCCGCTATCACAAGTCTCCGAAATTAGGAGAAGTAACGATCATAGAGTCCCTTAAATCCACGTCCATGACGAGCCTCATCTTTGGCCATCTCATGAACTGTATCGTGGATCGCATCGAGGTTCTGAGCCTTTGCATTCTTGGCAATACGCATCTTATCCTCATTAGCACCGGCCTCAGCGTGCATACGTTTTTCAAGATTGGTCTTGGTATCCCAAACCATGTCACCGAGAAGCTCAGCAAACTTAGCAGCATGTTCAGCCTCTTCCCAAGCATAACGCTTGAAAGCATCGGCGATTTCAGGATAACCCTCACGATCTGCCTGACGAGACATAGCAAGGTACATACCAACCTCTGTGCATTCGCCTGTGAAGTGTGCGTTGAGGTCTTTAATCATCTCCTCATCGCAACCTTTTGCAACACCTATCTCATGCTCAGTGACAAACTTAAGAAGTTCATCAGCGTCCATAGGTTTGAATTTAGACTGAGGTGCGCCACACTGCGGGCATTTCTCGGGTGCAGTTTCACCTTCTGCGATATATCCGCATACGGTGCATATCCATTTTTTTGCCATTTTCTTTGAGTTATTTTTAGTAAGTTTTTTATTAAATTATTCTTATATCTATATAACAACAAAGCAGCCGGATTGAATGAGAATATTGATTTTTTAACATTTTTTTATAATTTTGCATGTATGAAAAATGCGACCTCACTCAAAAAAAAAGAAATAAAAAAATTTGAACAAACAGTATTAGAAAGTATCAGGCCTTTAGGGAAATGCCGAATCCTCACCACTTTCAGCGGGGGCGCAGACAGTATGGCGCTTCTCGTGGCTCTGGCAAATCTAAAAAAAACGGTAGGATTTGTGTTGGAGGCGATTCATTGCAACTTCAATCTTCGAGGAGCCGAAAGTCTTCGTGACAGGGAGTTTGCCATAAAGACATGCCTCAAATATGGAATAAAACTGCACGTTGCAGAATTTGACGTTCCGGATTATATCAAAAAAAACGGAGGTTCCATTGAAATGGTCTGTCGCGAACTCCGCTATGCAGAATTTCACCGTCTGAGGAAGCTATACGCTTTCGATAGAATAGCAGTTGCCCACAATGCCGATGATAACATCGAGACTCTTCTTATGAATCTTTTCAGAGGATCCGGTCTAAACGGGATTGCTGCTATGCAGACTGACAACAATTATATCCTGCGTCCGTTGCTCGGAGTGACACGCATGGAAATTGAAGGTTATCTGGAGAATTTGGGAGAACATTATGTGATAGATTCATCAAATCTTGATATTATCTACCGACGAAATTTTATCCGTAACGAAATCCTGCCAATAGTGGAAAGTCGGTGGCCCGGCGTGAGAAAAGCCCTTTACCGGACTATGAAAATTCTGGATGAGGAGAGACAGACTTTGAAAGTTGTTGAAAGACGTCTCCTCGATTCAACTCCCGGCAAACTCCCCTATTCCACTATTGAAGAGGCTCCTGATGCCTCCTGGCTCATTCACCGCTTCGCTCTTCGCTATGGAGCATCTCATACGATTGCACTTGAGATTTCAGACTCTTTTGCAGGCGGCGCGGAACGCTACATAGGAAAAAAATGGGAAACAGAGAATGGAATAATCACCTTCTCCCGTAATGCTCTTGAATTCTTGGATTCCAAGAGGCTATTGCCTGATGATCTTAAGGAAAAATGTCTGGAAAATTCAGAAGAACTGATGAAGCAGATAACAGCGTCAAGAGATAACTCCGTGCTCTGGCTCCCCTTTCCCCTCTCAGAATGTCTTGTCAGGAAACCACAACCCGGCGATCGGCTCAAACCCCTCGGAATGAAAGGAAGCAAACTTGTGAGCGATATAATTAAAGATGCAAAAACAGATCCCGCTACAAAGCGGAATCTGATGGTTGTAGAATATAACGGTGAAATTCTATGGGTTGAAGGACTTCGACGTTCGCGTCTCTATCTCGTCACTCCGGCAGACAGACACATCTACCGAATTTCGCGATCTATATAAGATCTATATAATTAAGACCCCATTTTATAAGGCTTATAAAATGGGATCTTAATACGGAAATCAGAAGGGCCTGCGTCCGCCTCCTCCACCCGGAGGAGGACCCATCTGACCACCATGTCCACCGGGAGGCGGACCGGGCATCCCGTCAAATTCACGGTTGTTTCCCCTCTTTTTATTCTTGAGAGTATTGAAGGTATAGCTCACCCCGAACATGACATAGCGTGTGAGGTCATTATATCTGTTATCCGTGATCTGGTTGGCAGTGACACTGCGTGAGATATTCTTTTTCTGAGCAAGGATATCGTAAGCCCTTACGGAAAGGGTCAGACTCTTATCGCGCAACAGACTATATGAAATCTGTGCATTCCATAGCCATTGAGTGGTATTGAAACCGGCAGAATAACCGGAAGTCTTCGCGTATGAAAGATCGGTATTTACCTCCAGACCGAACGGAAGATAAAGCGATGCATCAGTTGTGAAACCGTATGAATGCGTGTAACGGTTCTGCTGACGCGGAAGTGTGTTGGTGGCCATGCTGAATGCATAGTTTGGATTGATCGACATCTGGAACACATCGCAAGTGAAAGTGAGTCCGAAATTCGGCGCAAGGTTCAAATTGCCTGAACGGTTGAAATCACCGTCGATATAACCGGCGTTTGACGCAAATGAAGCCATTGCACGCGCTGAGAAACGCCATTTACGGTTGCGGAAGGGCTGATTGAGCATAAACATTCCACGTGCCGACATATTTCCGTTGGCATTAGTATAGGTAGTGGTACGTGCACCTGTGTTACGATCGGTAGTAGTTCTGGAAACAACGACATTCGTTACATATTGCGCCATAAGGGCCGCGAATATCGACTGTTGCGTCTCCGTGTTATAGTTATTGAAATGAACATTGAGATTCTGAGTAAAAGTCGGTTTCAAATCCGGATTACCGATTGTGATATGTAGAGGGTCGGAAACGTCGGGCACCGGTTGCAACTGAGCAATCGAAGGAGAAGACGAGCGGGCTCGATAGTCGGCACGGATAGACTTCGTCTTGGAGAACCGATAACGGAAACGGGCAAACGGAGCCACATTCCATACCCAGCGAGTCGGAATATTTCGGGCATTATCGATAAGATCGGTGCTCTTACTCGAAGAGGGCGCGAAAACGAGACCGGCTTCAAGATTATATTTGCTATTCACTTTCTTATAACCGACCTGTAGTTCCTGAGTCATAAATTTGTTACGGAAACGGTTAGACAATTCGTCGCTTAACTGAGCTCCTTCCGGAACTGAATTGAAGTCGCCCGGCACAAAGAGATCATCAAAGTCGGCAAACGGGATATTGTAGGTATATTTATCCGCATTATTAAAGGAATAACTCATATTATACGAGAACTGCAGGAAGTTTCCGCGAGTGACATCGCCAAGCGGCTCAGTCCAGGTGAGCCGTCCTGAATAACGGTTATTCCATTGCTTGTCGTCAAGATAACGATACAGCTCCTCGGAGTCATCTTGTTTCAGATAATATATGATATCGCTCCAGCTCGTGGTATGCTGTCGGGTGTTCGACATACTGTAGTTAATCATAGCGCTCAATGAACGGCCGGGGCGAGAAGCAAATTTGTGGTTATATATCAGTCGGCCACCGGCATTATAGCTTGTGCCGTGATTTCGTTTCATCGACCGGTCGGAATTGACAAGTGTGTGCTTGGCATCACCGGCATATAATAACGCTTCATCGTGCTGTTCGGAGTCTCGCTTGTTGAATGAGAAATTGGGTCGGAAATCAATAGTATTATTAGCATCGATATTCCACTGTAAACGCAAATCGGCTCTCAGGTTATGTCCTTTATCACGCGAATAGCTCGTCTGCGTACGATTGCTTGTCGAATCCGGGAAAAGATATTGTGTATCGGTAGAGCTCTCCACATCTCTATCTGAATGGGTATAGAAGATATTACCTCCAACGCGGAAATCCTCTGTTTTACCGACATTGAAGTTAAGACCGAGACGTTGAGAGGTTGTGATGCCACCCTGAGGACCGAAACTCATGAAACGACCACGTCCGGAATCGGAAAATCCGAGATCATTGGTATTGTTGGCTCCTCCTACGATAGAAATCTGATTATTGTCGGTGAAAGTGGAAATATTGAAGCTGCCTTCATAGCGTCCGTCAGTGCCGTAACCGGCCGCCACAGTGCCGAACCAGCCGTTTTTCATATTTTTCTTTACCGTAAGATTGATCACGGTCTCCTCCTCTCCATCATCAACCCCCGTGAGACGTGCCAGATCACTTTTGCGGTCTACAACCTGGACTTTCTCAACCATATCGGAGGGGAGATTCTTAGAAGCCATTGTAGGGTCATCACTGAAGAATTCCTTACCATCTACAAGAATTTTAGACACCGTCTTGCCTCCGGATGTGATTGAACCATCGGAAGAAACTTCCACACCGGGGAGCTTTTTTAGAAGATCTTCTACAGATGCATTAGCTTTTGTCTTGAACGAATCGGCATTAAACTCCATCGTGTCCTGCTTGGCAACAACAGCTGCGCGAATGGCGGTGACAACTGTCTCCTTTAGAGTAACTGAATTTTCATAGAGGACTATTTTTCCCAGTTTCTTTTCCTTGACAGTATCGCCAATCTCAAAAGGAACTGACGAATCGTCCATTCCGATCATCGAAATGCGCAGGAGATAGTCTCCCTTGTTGATTTTAGGAAAACTGAAATCTCCTGAAGTGTTGCTGACCTCAAGCCCGCGGGTAACGGAATCAGGCATCGCCAGAAGAGTAACTGATGCCCCGGGGAGCGGATTGCCCTCGGAATCAACGATCCTACCACCGACAACAGCACCGTAAACTGCTGCTGCGCACAGCGATAAAATCAATGGAATCAAAAATTTTTTCATGTGGAATCTTTCTGTAGAAACTAAATTTATTGAGTAAATATTTAAATTTACTATATTTGTGACATAAAGAGAGGAAGAAAGTTTAAGAGCCCGACTTATAAATTTCTTTTAACAGCAGAATGGAATGAGTCGGGGCTAAGACTGGAATGCACAAAAAAAAGCTGCCTCGAAACGAGGCAGCCATCAGGGGTGAAATGTGGGTCTCGAACCCACGACCTTCGGAACCACAATCCGACGCTCTAACCAACTGAGCTAATCTCACCATCTGCTTTCTTCCGAAAGCGTTGCAAAGTTATATCTTTTTTTCTTTTCCTCCAAATTTTTACGATACTTTTTATTATTTTTGTATTGTAATTAATGATATCTTTTATGAATCCGCCTGGTCGCGGCTTTCTTAATTCTTTAATTCTAAAACTATTAAGCGTGCAAAATTTATCAATTACAGACCTGAGAGAACTTGCAGCCGACGAAGCGAAACTTCTCGACATAATCGCCGGAGCGGATACTAATGAAACTGCCTTAAAACTGAGAAGCGAACTGAGGGCCGGTTTCAAGAACAGCAATGAGCCCTTTTCGGCACATGGCCTTCAAAGAGCCCGCATCACTCTTACCACCGCCCTTACTTTTGCCAACATGGTTGATCCGGATGTCAATATACTTATTGCAATCTGCCTCCACCCGCTATGTCTTGACGGCACTATAACGGCTGAATATATAAGAAAAGAATGGGGCGATGATATTGCCGGCCTGATAGAAGGAATAGACAATGTGTCTCGATTCTCGACAAAAAACAGTGCCCATAATCAGGAGAATTTCAGAGGTCTGGTTCTGGCTCTCGCTAACGATATCCGGGTTATCATAATCATGATTGTACAAAATCTTGTGCTGATGCGTTCCATCAACAACCATCCGGACGATACATGGGTCAGAAATGTGGCATTCGAGGCCAACTGCCTTTACGCACAGCTTGCCCACCGGCTCGGTCTATATAAAATAAAAGGAGAGCTCGAAGATTTATCGCTTAAATATACCAATCGGGAAATATATACTCAGATCGCACATAAGCTAAATGAAACTAAACGCTCGCGCGATGAATATATCCGTAACTTTATCGAGCCCGTGAAAAAACATCTTGAGGATGCAGGCTTGAAATTCGAGATCAAAGGCCGGACAAAATCTATCTCATCCATCTGGAATAAGATGAAGAAACAGAAAGTGGACTTGCCCGGAATCTATGATCTTTTTGCTATACGTGTTATCATAGACACGCCGCGCAATCGAGAAAAAACTGACTGCTGGCTCGCCTATTCGATCGTTACGGATATGTATACAGCTAATCCGGCCCGCATGAGAGACTGGATCACAATCCCGAAAAGCAATGGCTATGAAAGTCTGCATGCCACCGTGATGGGCCCCGGATCAAAATGGGTCGAAGTGCAGTTCCGCACGGAACGTATGGACCTTGTGGCTGAAAAAGGTCTGGCTGCCCATTGGCGATATAAAGGTGTGAAGGGAGATAGTTCAGACCAATGGATGAATAATATTCGCGATATCCTGGAAGCCGGAGAGGCCGGACCGATGCAGCTCATGCGTAATATCAAGATGGACGCCTTCGGAGAGGAAGTATTCGCATTCACACCTAAAGGAGATCTTTTCCGGATGGCAGCAGGCGCGACAGTGCTTGATTTTGCTTTTCACATACACTCTAACGTCGGGGCGCATTGCACGGGAGCCGTCGTGAACGGAGCGCATAAAAAACTGAATTATAAGATTCAGAATGGCGATACGATCGAGATTCTTACTGCCTCCAATCAGACGCCACGTCAGGAATGGCTGAATATTGTAACAACCTCCAAGGCACGAAGCAAAATCAAACAATGCCTTAACGAACAGAAACAGCATCTTGCCGAACTTGGCAAAGAGGCTTTTCTAAGACGGGCCCGCAATAGAAAAGTGGAAATCGATGAAGCTTCTCTTATGAGACTCATCAAGAAACAGGGATATAAATTCGCTAATGATTTTTATGCCGAGATGGGCCTCGATAAGATCGATGCCGGAAAATTCCTGAATTCA
Source organism: uncultured Sangeribacter sp. (assembly GCA_964581685.1). Classification (GTDB taxonomy): domain Bacteria; phylum Bacteroidota; class Bacteroidia; order Bacteroidales; family Muribaculaceae; genus Lepagella. The sequence continues at coordinate 21,350 of CAZOPN010000001.1, forward strand.
TATATAGAATTTACCACTCCTCACGAACAGACGGAAATGGAGAAGGTTTCGGCTGAAGAATTTAAAATTCAGCGAGACCGTGAAGAAGAGGCTAAAAATGACGTGCTCGTGATCGGAGAGAAATCCATCAACGGTCTGAGCTATAAATTTGCAAAATGTTGCAATCCGATATATGGCGACAATGTGTTCGGCTTCATCTCATCAGACGGTGCGGTGAAAATCCATAAGACCGACTGTCCGAATGCTGCTCACATTCGGGAAAGATACCCTTACCGGATCATTCGGGCCGACTGGAGCGGACAAACAGGAACCATGCTTCCCGCCACATTGAGAGTGATCGGCAACGATGATATAGGAATCGTCGCCAATATCACCTCGATTATCTCTAAAGAACCCAATACCAATTTAAGAAACATATCAATAGACTCTCACGATGGAATTTTTCAGGGCTATCTCGTGATCGGCGTCTCTGACAGCCGCCAGCTCTCGGCCCTTATAAAGAAAATAAAGACCGTGAAAGGTGTAAAAGATGTTGTAAGAATATGAAAAAATTCATTTGTTTCATTCTCTCGGGGCTGATTCTCTGCGCCTGCTCCCCCAATCAGGAGAAAAAAGACCGTCGCGCAGACTATAGCAAGGCTCTGAATGACTCCGTGGAGCTTATTAAAACAGAAATCGACTCATGCAATTCGCAGATCAGCATTCTCGGAGATCAAGTAGGTGTTTGGTTGCGTGATTTTACCAACGTAAATAATCCTCGCGAAGTTGAGGGCTATACAATATTTAACGGCTGGGAAAAGAATTATCCGCTGCAATCGACCGGATTGATCGCGCGAATCACGGAGAATGAACAGCTCGAGCTTATAGCAGCCCTGAAAGGAGGCATATTCGACAGGATTGAAGTGAGTGTGCCCGAGCAAACCGTTTCTTCGGCAACTGTGCCTCACGATCAGGCACTGAATTACCGTCGTGAAGGCCTAACCACGGTAATGTTCTCAGGGGGACAAACCGATACAATCGCTCACCTTATAGCCGACAATGAGCTGAACATTATATCTGTTTCCTTCTTCCAAGGAGATAAAAAAAGCGGAAGCTGGCAGATGCCCGCCAACTTCCGTAAAATGATTTCAGCAACCTGGATGCTCTATTCCTCTCGTAGCGAGCAGACAAGACTCGAACGCCGGGTCGTGATGCTCAATGAGAAAATGAAACTGCTGAGAGAGCACCTCAATTCTTCTGTTCTTTCACCTGATGAGCAGGACGAAGAAGATCGTTCACAGTCTTCACAGGATTGAACGTATCGGCCGGAACTTCAATAAATATAGTGTTCCAGTCGCTCATGGCGCCATTCCATAAGCCGGGGAGTTCAAGTGCTTTTATTTCTACTCCCTCACGGCTCTTTTCTGAAATGAAACCGGTGGTGACATCAACAAATTCCCGGAGATTAAACTTGTCGCCATGAGCATTCCGGATCGAACATACGATATCTACAGGATTAAAGTGCGTGGAAGATTTCAACATCTTCTGCGCTTCTTTGTCTTTAGGATTGATCTGAGATGGTTCCAGAATCTGTGGACTCACAGTTCCGTCAGCACCATAGACAAGCCACGGACCACCACCCGGTTCTCCCTCATTCTTAACCATTCCGCAGACACGCATCGGACGGTTCAGTTTGGAATAGATATATGCAGCGCGCTCAGTGGGAGTCATCTCATCAGCCTTGTCTCCCGTGATACACAATACCTGACGCAGAAAGCCGAGCATTTCTTCGAGTTCCTCTTCAGGAACATCACCCTTCTCAAGACGAAGACAATATTCATCTGCCTTCTGTTTGGTGGCTACAAGCACTCCGCCAAGAATCTTCTTATACAGCACAGTGGAGTCTCTCAGGCTGTCGGGAACCACGTTGTCGATATTCTTTATGAATATAACATCGGCATCAAGCTCGGAAAGGTTCTCGATTAATGCGCCGTGGCCGCCCGGACGAAAGAAGAGCGCACCATCCTCCCGATAGGGCGTGCCGTCCATATTGGCAGCTACTGTATCGGTAGAGGGCTTCTGAACACTATATGTCACATCATATTCTACTCCGAACTTATGTCCGAGAACACCGGCCATCTCCTCAACACGCATCTTCACCAAAGGAAGATGATCTTCAGAAACCGTAAAATGAACTCTCACCTTTCCTCCTTTGCCGGCAGCATACATAGCACCTTCCGCCAAATGCTCCTCAAGTGCGGAACGAGAGGTGCCAAGCACTTTATGGAACTGAAGAAGAGCTTTGGGAAGATGACCGTAATTGAGCCCTTCTTTCTCAATCAACGCCGATGCAACATCTTTATAGCGCTTTTCTTTAAGAAGCGTATCAACACTCTTGCCATAATTCATCAGACATACATAATTGAGGCGCGGGAAGAAAGCGAAATTCTCGATATTATCGAAGAATTTTGTCATAAATTCATTGTCAGGCTTATCTTTCTTACCTCCGACAAATGAAAAGACATCTTTAAACATTCTTGAGGCCGCTCCGCTCGCCGGCACCATCTTCATTACCACTCCTCCCTTGGATAAAAATTCATCCCAGCAGGTAACCGACCGGTTGATCATTTCATCGCTCATGAGAGCAATGCCGTGACCCGGAGTGGCCGGAGCCTCAAGTTTCAGGTAGGGAAATCCCTCACGAAGCATGTCGAGCTGCTCCTGCAATTTTTCTTTAGAAATTCCTTTCTCTTCAAGAACTTCCAGATCTTTTTCGTTTAATTCCATATTCAATATATTATTTTTATAAATTATTCTATGCCCAATGTATGTCTATGAATAATGGCTTATCTATTTTTTTAACATTGGGAATATAAAAATAGTTGTGTTTTTACTAATTTTGCAACTGCAACCAACTCCTGCAAGGAATGCATCATAAAAAACAGAGTCAAAACCGACTTATTACGCTTCTCCTGACGTTCAGCTTTTTTTGTGCCGGCATAACCTATATGTCGGCACAGGATAACTACGTGACCGACGGCTCGAAGAAGCCCGGCAGTGCATGGCGACTTACCTGGCCTTTAGGAAACCACGAGAAAGCAGATATCGATACTCTTCTTTATAATTATCAGCGGGGCTTCATTCAGGCTATGAACAGCGATGCATGGGCCACAACGGGTTCTTTCTCCGCCGAAGGAATAAACATGATATATTTCGACCGGCCTCAAACATCGGCTTTCTTCTTTGAAGATGCACTGCAATATTGGTTACCGACTTTCGAAAAAGAGAAATTCTACAATGTTTATACTCCGATGACTCTCCTCTCGTATAATTTCGGAGGAAACAGATACAACCATAATGACCGTCTAAACGGAATCTTTGCCGGCAACGTGAATCGGAAGATTGGAATCGGTGCAAATATAGATTATCTATATTCAAAAGGTGCTTATGCCAATCAGGCCGCTAAAAATCTTATCTACGGCGCACAAGGATATTATGCAGGCGACAGATATGAAATGCAGGCATTCCTTAATCATTATAATTCTCTTAATCAGGAAAACGGTGGTATAACAGATGATCTGTATATCCTTGATCCGGCTGTTCTTCAGGGAGGTGTGGATAAGATAGAGCCCAAGAGCATACCTACAAATCTTTCTCAGGCCTACAACCGTCTGATAGGAGCGGAAATTTATATGTCGCATGCATATAAACTTGGTTTCTGGAAAGACGTTACTCAGGAATCGGATACTGTGAAACGAGAAATTTTCGTTCCGGTTACAAAATTTATTTATTCGTTCGATTATCGTTACAATCACCGCACTTTTACCAATCTCAATACGGTTCAGGCGGCTGATTTTTGGAAAGACTGTTATTTTGATGCTTCCGGCACTTCCGACAATACTTATTATTATTCCGTTTCAAATACTGCAGGAATCTCTATGATAGAGGGATTCCAGACCTGGGCTAAATTCGGATTGTCGGCATACGCCACATATACCTTCGACCGTTTCCGTCAGGAATGGAAAGTAAGCGACAATATTGTCTCGCCTGATGTGACACCTCCAGGCGAGACAATTCCCGGAGAAGAAGTGGGATATGAGAAACCTGAGACTCTGACTCCGCTCCCCGACGCAATAAATCTCGCCCCGATCACCACGCGCCACAGACTCTGGGTTGGAGGCAGACTGGAAAAGATGAAAGGGAGCATCCTTCGTTATGCAGCCAATGCCAAATTCGGCCTGATCGGTAGTGCCGCCGGAGAAATAGATATCGATGGCTACGTAGAGACTCGTTTTAAACTCGGCAAAGACACTGTCGTGATCTCCGCCGACGGTTATTTCAAGAATCTTGAACCTTCATATCTCCTTCAGAAATATATAGGCAATCATTTTGTCTGGGATAACGATTTCGGTAAAATAAGAAGTTTCAGAGCAGCAGGACACCTGCATATACCCTGGACGAATACCGATATACGCGCCGGAGTGGAAAATATTCAGAACTACGTCTATTTCAATCCTGAGTCTATGCCGCAACAGCATGGCGGAAGTGTTCAGATTTTCTCCGCTTCGCTTGAACAGAAACTGAAATTCGGGATATGGAACTGGAATAACCGGATAACATATCAGGCAACTTCGAATGCAGACGTGATTCCCTTGCCGGCTCTATCGGTCTATAGCAATATGTTTCTGGGTTTTACAGCTTTTAAAGTACTGCATCTCCAGATTGGAGTAGATTGTAATTATTATACAAAATACAGGGGGCTCGAGTACCAGCCGGCAACGATGTCATTCCATGTCCAGGGAAATAATCCGACATGGGTCGGCAATTTCGCTCTTGCAAATGCCTACATCACTGCAAAACTTTATAAGGTAAGATTCTTCGTGCTGTGGAGCCATGTTAATCAGGGTTTGTTTAGCAATAACTATTTCTCCATGCCTCATTACCCGATCGACCCCCGGCAGCTCCGATTCGGACTCTCTATCGACTTCGCCAACTAAGACCCCCAAAATCAGCATACTGATTTTTATGAGTTGGGGCCTTAGCTTTTTAAATTTTAGAGGCTGCCTCGAAATATTAATTTCAAGACAGCCTCCGGATTTTTATAATATATAATCAGGGTAGAATTACTTGATGACGTTCAGCTTCTTACCCACCTTCACAAACGCCTCAATAGCTTTATCAAGCTGTTCGCGAGTATGGGCTGCAGACAACTGTACGCGGATACGGGCCTGATCTTTCGGCACAACAGGATAATAGAACCCTGTTACATATATACCCTCTTTCTGCATCTCGGCTGCAAATTCCTGCGATAGTTTGGCATCATAGAGCATCACTGCACAAATCGCACTTTGTGTAGGCTTAATATCAAAGCCGGCTGCCAACATCTTCTCGCGGAAATATTTTACATTCTCCATCAGTCGAGTGTGAAGATCATCGTTCTCTCCCAACATCCGGAACATTTCTATACTTGCTCCTACAATTGAAGGGGCCACGGAATTGGAGAAGAGATAAGGACGAGAACGCTGACGCAACATGTCAATAATCTCCTTACGACCTGTGGTAAAGCCACCCATAGCTCCTCCGAACGATTTGCCAAGAGTACCGGTGAAAATATCTATCTTTCCGTAGCAATCAAATTGTTCTGCTACCCCATGACCCGTTTTGCCGACAACTCCGGCCGAATGGCTCTCATCGACCATCACCAAAGCATCATATTTCTCGGCTAATTCGCATATCTTATCCATGGGAGCGACATTGCCATCCATAGAGAAAACGCCATCTGTAGCAATGATGCGATAGCGACAGTCTTTGGCTTCCTGAAGGCACCTCTCAAGATCTGCCATATCCGCATTTTTATATCTGAAACGTTTAGCCTTGCATAAACGCACTCCATCGATGATCGAAGCATGATTGAGGGCATCACTTATAATGGCGTCCTCTTCAGTGAAAAGCGGTTCGAACAATCCTCCGTTTGCATCGAAACAAGCCGCATAAAGAATGGTATCCTCTGTCTTGAAATATTCGCTTATCGCTTTCTCAAGTTCTTTATGGAGATCCTGCGTTCCGCAGATGAATCTTACAGACGACATTCCGTAGCCGCGACGGTCCATAGCCTTTTTCGCAGCCTCGATCAGACGGCTGTTGTCGGCCAGACCAAGATAGTTGTTGGCGCAGAAGTTAAGCACTTCTCCATCCACGTTCTCCACGCCTATATCGGAACTCTGGGGAGTTACGATCACGCGTTCGTTCTTGTAAAGACCGGCATCTTTAATCTCCTGCAATTCTTTCTGCAGATGTTTCTGAAAGTTAGTGTACATGATATTATAATTTATTGGTCTTATTTCTAAATATTTACAGCCTAATCTCTGAAAACATGGATTGAATGCCTCCCGCTTCGATGGATTTGCTGATAATTTTTCATCCAAAGATAATCATATTTTTATTATTTTTTAATTATTTTTGCAACATAACAATAACTTTTTACCTTAAATGAAAAATATTCTCATTATTGGAGCAACCGGCCAGATTGGCTCCGAGCTCACGATGAAACTCCGTGAGATTTATCGGGATGGGAATGTGGTTTGCGGATATATCAAGGGAGCAGAGCCCAAAGGCGATCTCCTTGAAAGCGGTCCCAGCCATAACGTCGACATTACCAATCCGGCGCAGATTGCCGAAGCTGTCGACAAATACCATGTAGACACAATTTATAATCTTGCCGCACTTCTCTCGGCTGTTGCCGAATCTAAACCCCAGCTCGCCTGGAAAATCGGTGTCGGAGGTCTTTTCAACACTCTTGAGGTGGCCCGAGAGAAAAATTGTGCTGTCTTCACCCCGAGTTCCATCGGATCGTTCGGAGAAAAGACTCCCCATGTAAAAACTCCTCAGGACACGATCCAACGCCCCGATACGATTTATGGTGTCACCAAAGTTACGGGCGAAATGCTTTCCGATTATTACGCCAAACGTTTTGGAGTGGATACACGATCTGTGCGTTTCCCGGGGCTTATATCCTACGTTGCTCCTCCCGGAGGAGGAACAACTGACTATGCCGTAGATATATATTATTCGGCAGTGAAAGGTGAGGAATTCGAATGCCCTCTTAAACCCGGCACTTTCATGGATATGATGTACATGCCGGATGCTTTGCGAGCTGCCGTGGAGATAATGGAGGCTGACCCCTCAAGACTCAAGCATCGTAATTCTTTCAACATCGCTTCAATGAGTTTTGACCCGGAGATAATCTGCAATAATATCAAGAAATATGTGCCGGAATTCAAAATGACTTATAAACTTGATCCGCTCCGACAGAAAATTGCCGATTCTTGGCCCGACAGTCTTGACGACACCTGTGCAAGAGAGGAATGGGACTGGAAACCGGAGTATGACCTTGACGCCATGACAGTCGATATGCTGGCCAATCTCCGTAAAAAATTTGCAATGGCTTAAATCCGGATTTTGAGTAACTAATTTTCTGATTTTTTAAATAAAAAACCGAAAACTTAAATGTAGTTTTCGGTTTTTTTATTAATTTTGCGCCCATGCAAAAATCCACAGAAAACACCCCGATTTCAGAATCTCTTATCGAGGCTATTTTTCCCATCCTTCTGAAGAATGGATTCAAGGCCACGACGATGGATAAGATCGCCTCTTCGCTTTCCATGTCCAAACGCACGCTATACGAGATCTTCGGAAGCAAAGACAATATGCTGATAATCCTGCTCAAATACCATCATGAAAAAAATAAGAAAGAGATATTGAAGATTTTCAACTCTGCAAATAACGTGATGGAAGGTCTTTTCGGAACGATCATTTATCATGAGGGAATGATGAAGGGGGTAAGTGTGTCTTTCTACCGGGATATGGACACTTACAACAAAAAATTGCGTTCTGTCTATGAGGAAGATTCACAATGCCTTCGCAGTGATATTATAGAAATGATTGAAAAAGGAATCGAACAAGGAGTTTTCCGTAAGGATGTCGACTACAGGATTGCTATAAGAATGTTCGGAGTGCAGATGGAATCACTAAAAAGAATGGAAGAGTTTCTACCACCTGATGTGACAGCATTCGAAGCATACCGTTCGATTAGTATAGGTTTCCTAAGGAGCATTGCTTCTCCGCAGGGAATGGATATCCTCGACAGATTATGTAAAGAGGAAAATGCGAAATAAGTGTTGAAGATTAAAAAAATATATCTAAAGAAGTCTTTTTAAATGATTAAATATCTATTAATTTTCAATTCTTACCTATCTCTGAATTAACATCTACTTTTCAACATATAACCAATCAACGAATGAAAATTTACAGGAGTATGATTACAGCGGCAACGGCAATCATTATTTGCCTGCCGGCTGTGGGCAGGGATGCTACCGCTACCGACACTCTTTGCCTGTCGAGACAGAGATGTGTCGAGATTGCACTTCAGGATAACCCATCTGTAAAAGTGGCTGATCTGGAAGTGAAGCGGACTGATTATTCTAAAAAAGAAGTTCTTGCCTCACTTTTCCCTTCTATTGATTTTTCCGGTTCATATCAGCGTACGATAGAACTTCAGACAATGAGTATGAGTATGGGGGGACAATCGCAGAAGATCAAGATGGGTATGGACAACATGTGGAACTTCGGTTTTTCGGCGGCCATGCCTATTATCTTGCCTACACTTTGGAAATCGATACAGATAAGTGATGTTCAGATTCTCCAATCGCTTGAATCCGCACGCGAGTCAAGACTGAATCTGGTGAATAACATTAATAAAGCCTATTACAGTCTGATGCTTGCTCTCGCCTCCCGAGATGTAATTCAGCAGAATTATGATGTTGCTCAGATCACGGCCGAGATATACCGGAAACAATTCGAACAAGGAACTGCATCCGAATATGACGTGCTTCGTTCATCAGTTCAGGTAAAAAACGTAGAGCCCGAACTTCTAAATGCCGACATTTCAGTGAAACAATGTCAGTTACAACTTAAGGTGCTCATGGGAATAGATAGTGAGGCCGTGATTATGCCCGATATAACCCTGCGCGATATGCAAAGAGAAATGTTCGGAATAATGGCCGGTTATGACCGTTCGATAGACTCCAACACTTCGTTGCGCTCACTGGACATTCAAACTGAACTGTTACGTAAAAATGTAACTTTAAAAAAATTCGCGTATATTCCTACTCTTGCAGCCACCTACAATATGAACTGGAACGCAATGAGCAACGGAAATGCTTTGAAAAACCAACAGTTTAATCCTTACAGCACTGTTGGCGTTGCTCTTTCGATTCCGATTTTTTCCGGAGGTTCGAAATATTACGGCATCAAACAGGCAGAAGTGCAGCTTCGCGAAATCGGTATGCAGCGTGAAAACCTTGTAAACTCGCTAAATATGCAGGTAGACCTCGCAATCGACAACATGAATCGACAGGCTAAACAGATTGAGACTTCTGAAGAGGGAGTGAAACAAGCCCGTAAAGCACATGAAATAATGCAGAAGAGCTTTGATATTGGGGCTGCTTCATATCTTGATCTCCGTGACAGCGAACTTGCTGACACCTCAGCCCAACTCGCTTATCTGCAATCAATATATAATTATCTTGTCTCAGCCAGCGAACTCGAAACGCTACTCGGTAGAGATGAAGCTCTCGGAATCACCAACAAAGCAAATTAGAATTATCATGAAATATAGAAGTATTTTACCGGTGATGGCGCTTCTCGTCATTTTATCCGCGTGTTCAAAAAAAGAAAAGGAGGAGACCGAAAAAAAAGAAGTCACCCCTTTGGTTAAAGTTGAAACGGTTTATGCCCGCGATGTGGATCAGGTTGCAACTTATACGGCAACCGTAGAACCGGATCTCATAAACAATATTTCAGCCTCTTCTCCCAACCGTATAAAACAAATATTTGTGGATGAGGGAATGGCTGTTTCAAAGGGGCAGAAACTCGTGGTGCTTGACGATGTAAACACCGTGACATACGAGACCCAGGTTGCTAATGCAAAAGCAAATCTTGATAATGTAAAGCTCAACTACGACCGCGCCGTGCAACTTCTTAAAATTGGAGGAGGAACCCAGCAGCAAGTGGATCAGATGGAGATTCAGTTGATTAATGCAAAAAACGCTCTCGCAGCTGCCGAGCGTACACTCCGCAATGTTAAAGAAAATACGGTTCTGACTTCTCCTATAAACGGCATCGTTACTGCTCGAAATTACGACCCGGGAGACATGACGGCTAATCTCCCAATTCTGACTGTAGCACAGGTGAAACCTGTAAAGATAGTGATAAACGTTTCTGAGGGAGAACTCTCCAAAGTCAAGAAAGGAATGCCCGCCGATGTTACATTCGATACTTATGGTGATGAGGTTTTCAAGGGACACGTTACCCTTATCTCCCCCACTGTCGATAATAATACACGAACATTTGGAGTTGAGGTTACTTTGCCTAATTCAGACAACCGCCTTCTACCGGGAATGTTCGGTCGTGTAATTCTCAATCTTGGCACGCAGAACCACGTGGTTGTTCCGGATCTGGCAGTCGTGAAGCAACCCGGCTCCGGCAATCATTATGTCTATGTTTATAACCAGGATGGAACTGTAAGCTATAATCAGGTTCAACTTGGCCAACGAATCGATAACACCTATGAGCTTATTTCAGGTGTGGAAGATGGAGCTAAAGTCGTAGTGACAGGACAGTCTCGTCTTGCCAACGGCATAAAAGTCAAAGTAGGTAAATAAACACCACCTTCTTAAATTCAATTTAACATGAGTTTATATAGTTCCGCAGTAAAACGCCCGATAATGACCACACTATGCTTTGTGACGGTCATTATCCTCGGCCTTTTCTCTCTCGCGAAGCTCCCGATCGATCTATATCCGGATATAGATACCAACACTATCATGGTTATTACCATGTATCCGGGAGCAAGTGCGAAAGATATAGAGCAAAATGTGACCAAACCACTTGAGAATACCCTCAACTCAGTGGAACATCTAAAGCATATCACCTCCACATCGCGCGAGAATACCTCTGTAATCACTCTCGAATTTGAGTATGGTTATGATATTGATGTTCTCACAAACGATGTGCGCGACAAACTTGATATGGTCGAATCGCAACTTCCTGATGACTGCGAAAACCCCATTATCTTCAAGTTCTCCACAGATATGATCCCCATTTGTCTGCTCTCCGTACAGGCTTCGGAGAGTATGCCGGGTCTTTACAAGATTCTTGACGATAATCTTGTGAATCCTCTTGCGCGTGTGGATGGAGTCGGATCAGTTTCAATCTCAGGTGCGCCGAAGCGTGAGATACATGTCTACGTGGATCCTAACCGCCTTGAGGCCTATAATCTTTCGGTAGAGCAGGTGTCAAGCGTGATTGGAGCGGAGAATAGGAATGTGCCCGGTGGTCAATTCGATACCGGTTCGAATACATACGCTCTTCGCGTGCAGGGAGAATTTGACGAATCAAGTCAGCTCCGCGATATCCCTGTCGGCACTTTTAATGGCAAGATTATCTATCTGCGTGATGTCGCCCGGATCGAAGACAGCCTTGAAGAACGCACCCAGCACACATATATCGGTGGGAAAGAGGGCGCGATGATTATTATCCAGAAACAGTCGGGAGCAAACTCGGTGGATATCTCAAACAAGGTAATGAAGATGCTACCTTCTCTTGAGAAGAATCTTCCTTCCGATGTAAAAATCGGAGTTGTAGTGGATACGTCCGACAACATCCGTAACACCATCGCAGCCTTGGTGGAGACCGTGCTCTACGCGCTTCTTTTTGTGATGATAGTGGTGTTCATCTTCCTCGGACGCTGGAGGGCAACCCTTATAATCGTGATAACGATTCCTGTTTCGCTTATTGCTTCTTTCATATATCTTTTCGCGACCGGGAACTCCTTGAATATTATCTCTCTATCGGCACTTTCGATTTCAATCGGTATGGTGGTCGATGATGCTATCGTGGTTCTTGAGAACGTAACGACACATATTGAGCGTGGCGCCGACCCGAGACAGGCGGCCGTGCACGGAACAAATGAAGTTGCCGTCTCCGTTATTGCATCCACACTTACTCTTATTGCCGTATTCTTCCCGCTAACTCTCGTTACGGGTATGACCGGTGTGCTTTTCCGTCAGTTAGGATGGATGGTCACCATCATGATGATTATTTCCACAACCTGCGCCCTTTCACTCACTCCGATGCTCTGCAGCCAGTGGCTTCGTTTGCGTGGAAAGATGAATTCCGACGGAAAGAAAAACCTCTATTCATATATAGAAAGAGCTCTTGATAAGTTCGACGATGGTTACGCTTCGCTGCTGCGCAAGGTTGTTGGCCATAGAACGGTAACAATCATTATTTGTCTTGCAATTTTCGTAGGGTCGGTCTTTCTTATGAAATTTGTTGGAACGGAGTTTATGCCGGCTCAGGATAACGGACGTCTCGGTGTGAATCTTGAGCTACCGATTGGAGCACGCGTTGAATCGGCAGAAGAAGTAATGACTCGGCTTGACTCGCTTTGGAGACATAAATATCCTGAGATTCTCGTGCAGACATATACTGTCGGTCCGGCAAGCAGCGATAATACATTCGCCTCTCTTTCCGATAATGGTCCGCATATTATCTCAATGAATATCCGCCTGTCGGATCCCGGCGACCGAAAACGTAACATTCAGGAAATTGCTGATGAAATGCGTAAGGATATCGAGACACAATTCCCGGAATTCAAAAAAGCCCAGGTCATGGTCGGCGGTGGTCGAGGAGCAGGAATGGGTGGACAATCTACAGTTGATTTTGAGATCTACGGTTACGATTTCGACCAGACCGACAAGGTTGCCCGTGAATTACAACAGATTCTTCAAGGTATTCAGGGAACTGCCGATGTGACAATCTCCCGTTCAGACTATCAACCGGAATATCAAGTGGATTTCGATCGCGAGAAACTCTCCATGTATGGTATCAATCTCCAGACCGCGGCCTATTATCTGCGTAATAGAATCAATGGTTCGACAGCTTCACAATTCCGCGAAGATGGTGAGGAATATGATATTAAGGTAATGTATTCTCCTGAATATCGAACCACGATCGAGGATATAGAGAATATCGTGATCTATTCATCAACCGGACAACCCGTGCGTCTAAAGGAATTGGGTAAAGTCGTTGAGCGCTTCACACCCCCTACTATCGAGCGTAAAGACCGTGAACGTGTAATCACTGTTTCAGCCGTGGTTGATGGGGTTCCGATGAGTCAGGTTGTTGCTGATGCAGAGGCCCAGATGGATCAGATCGATATTCCTTCAGGAATCACGATCCAGCTTTCCGGTAGCTATGAAGACCAGCAGGATTCATTCTCCGACCTGTTACTCCTCGGATTGCTCATCATAATTCTTGTGTATATCGTGATGGCCGCACAGTTTGAATCGCTCACCTATCCCGGCATTATCATGACCTCTCTGCTTTTCGCATTCTCCGGAGTGTTCCTGATCCTGTGGCTCACCGGCCATACTCTCAATATTATGTCGATGATCGGAGCAATCATGCTTATCGGTATCGTTGTTAAGAATGGTATTGTACTTATCGACTATATTTCTCTTAACCGTGAACGTGGCATGTCGATCAGACGTGCTGTTATCGATGGAGGTCGCTCGCGTTTACGCCCCGTTGTCATGACAACTCTGACAACAATTCTCGGTATGGTGCCTATGGCATGTGGAACCGGACAGGGAGCTGAGATGTGGCGGCCGATGGGAACAGCCGTTATCGGAGGTCTAACATTCTCAACCATCCTTACCCTCCTCTTTGTTCCGGTTCTATACTGTGTATTTGCAGGTAATGGTGTGAAGAGAATCCGCCGTAAATTGCGTAAAGAAAGTCTTAAATAAAAAAGAAACTAAACGTGAAAGCAATATTTATTTCATACGATCAGGCTCATCATGAGAAAATTGTGGATATTCTGACGCAATTGTCGTGTCGTGGTTTCACGGCATTCGGGCAGGTGCAAGGACGCGGATCGAAGACCGGCGATCCACACTATGGTTCACATGCATGGCCTTCTCTGGCATCTGCAATACTAACAATGGTAGACGATGACCGGGTGGAGCCGCTTCTTAAAAGACTCCATACGCTTGATGAAGAGAAGCCCCTGCTTGGTCTACGCGCTTTTGTGTGGCAGATAGAAAAAACAATATGATGTTAGCCTCCATCCGATAAGAAATTTTTTATATCGGATGGAGGTTAAATTTGCACGGATGCGAAATTTTATATATATTTGCATCCGAATCCGCGCACGTGGCGTAATTGGTAGCCGCGCTAGACTTAGGATCTAGTGTCTAACGACGTGAAGGTTCGAGTCCTTTCGTGCGCACAATCCGAATGAGGCAGCCTGACGATTATCGTCAGGCTGCCTCATTCTTTTAGAGCCCGGGAAATTCCCGAAGCACTTTATGGTTGGTAGAGGAAACGCTTGATCGAACGTTTTGGCGTTTTCTCGAATTCTTCATCATAAAGACGATATCCGCGCACTTTACTATAGGCGGGCAAATCCGTATTGAGCGTTACAAGATTTTCATCCATAATCTTTACAAGCGAATCTTGATCAAGGTTATCATTCTTCACAAGATCCTGGTCAGGATATATCAACGCTATGAGACTGCCTCCATCATCGATTACAAGCGACTCACCCACGTAAGGAAGATTATTGAGTTTTTGCTCTATCTCTTCCGGGTAGATATTCTGTCCTGACGGTCCGAGAATCATAGTTTTGGATCGTCCGCTTATTGTGATGAAGCCATCCTCATCCACAATTCCCATATCGCCCGTATTCATCCAACCTGAATCGTCGGGAAAGACTTCTTTAGTTGCTTCCGGATTCTTGAAATATCCCTGCATAACATTCTTTCCCTTAACCCAGATATCACCGGGAATCTCCGTAGGATCTGGAGAATCAATTCTTATCTCCATATCATCGACAACCCGACCGACAGTATGTGGTTTTGTCTCATCATGAGCTGCGTAGGAGATCAACGGGCCACACTCTGTCATTCCATATCCAACGGTAATCGGGAAACCGATTCTTGTCAGAAATGCCTCAACTTCGGCATTAAGGGGCGCTCCACCGACAATAATCTCCTGAAGTTCTCCTCCAAAAGCCTGCATAAGACTTTCCTTAACCTTAGCTAACAAACGGTCGTCAAGGAACGGGACCTTAAGCATAAACTTCATCATTGGCTTTTCGAGCAAGGGAAAAACCTTGTTTCGGATAATTTTTTCCAGAATCAGAGGAACCGTTATTATCAGTTTGGGCTTGACCTGAGCAAATGCCCCGAGGATAATATTGGGAGAAGGAACGCGAGTCAGGAAATAGCAATGACATCCTTTACAGAAAGGATGAAGCATTTCTATCACCATTCCATAGAGATGGGCAAGCGGCAACATATTGACTATTCCATCGCCCGGCTTAAAGAAATGAAGGTGTTTGAGGCAGAAATCGATATTTCCTTCCAGACTTCTGAAAGGAAGCATCACACCTTTCGACATTCCCGTGCTGCCCGATGTATAATTGATTACCGCCAGCTCCTCCGGACTGTCACGATAGTAGACAACGTCTTTTGCTTCGAAACTGTAAGGAAATTTCTTGCCGAAATATTCATTAAGATTATTACGTGCTTCTTCAAGTTCCGGCACACGGCAAAGCGGCATACCGAATTCCGAGATATAAATAGCTCCTGCAAGACCCGGAAGATTTTCTCCATCCAGATGTTCCCAGATAGCTGCATCTACAAAAAGCAGTTTTGCTTCGCTGTGATTTACCAGATGATGAATCATGTCGGGTTTAAATTCATGCAATATAGGAACAGCAACCACTCCTGCCGTGAGACAGGCAAGGAACGCCACCGCCCAATTGGAAGAATTCTTTCCGCAGATTGCCACCTTGTCGCCGCGTTCCACACCTGCCGCCTCAAAAAGAATATGAAGTTTGGCAATTGTTTCCGCCACATCCTTATATTGGTAATTCATACCGCCCATATCACTGAGCGACATCCGGTCCCAATTCTTTTTTATCGCCTGCTCTATAATATAATTCAATGATTCTTCCATTTTGTCATATTTTGGGTTAGGGTTTGAATTTCTTATTATTTTTACACTTATTTCTTTAACTCGGATTCTCCGGTCTTATCTTCCAGGTATTCGCGAGCCTGACTCACACTTATGCCACGACTGATAATCGCACCGTCGGGTCCGATCAGCATAAGATGTGGAATCCCGGAGAACCCATATATATCGTAGGGAATCCTTTGGGTATTATAAAGAATAGGATAAGACAAAGACTTTTTCTTTACCATCTCCTTTGTATCAAAAGGTTTATCTCTCACAGCCACACCTATGACATTTACCCCCTTTGATTTCAAATCTTCGTAAATGCTTTTGAGCTGTGGCAGATCCTTAATGCAATAAGGACACCAGCTCGCCCAGAAATCCACAAGTGTATATTCACCGGGGTTGATAAGAGAAGAGAGCCGGATTGTCTTCCCGTTTGCATTTTCGCCTTCAAAATCAATATAATGACGTCCCGGAGCGGTCTCGGCACGATGTCGAGCAAAATTACGGTAATGCTGCATCCTGCGACTTTCAACAAGGTTGCAATCAGCCAATGCAAGCATGCTGTCTACTTTTGCCGGATCTGCATACTTCACCCATTCTATGCCGAAATACTGTCCAAGCACATTATTTCGGTTTTCATTATATTTTTCTTCAGAAAAACTGATATAACGTTCCATATCATCGAGAGCTTCAACCGAATCAAGACTTGCCAGAAGTCGGCTGAAACGATCATTAAGGGGTGTCCCTGACGCCACACTCATTGAATCGGTGATTAATGCCGTGCCGGGTTCTATTATATAGTATGCACGGGTGCGCCCATCAACCTGCAGCTGAGCGAAAAAAGGAAATTTAAGGGTCTCGCTTTCGGAAATGGAAAAAGAGGCGCTTCCATTTTCAACTTTCGCACTCATTATCAGTGTTGAGTCTGCAAAACTTACAAGCTCAATATCCTTACCCTCATATTTCTGCGGAAGGGATATATCAAGATTCGCAGCTTTCCGGCATCCTCCAAGAAGCATGGCGGAACATAAGACTGCATATAATGGTTTAAGTAATTTCATATCTAATACTTCAAAATTAATATCCCGGTAATACCGGCTGAAACAGGGTTTATTTATTCCTGTCTATTTACTTATCATAATCCTTAGGACATGACGATCAGTTTCCGACATTGCCTCCCTCCCGATAGAGGTGAGATTATGAATTGTTGTGTCGATATCATCGCAGACAATTCCCTCTGCCGACGTGACGCATTTGCCGTTCATGGCAAGCATGGCTGACATCGCAGCAGTGTAGACACCGGATGATATTTTCATGGAACAAGAGGGTTTGGCTCCGTCACAGATCATTCCGGTAAGATTTGCTATCATATTTTTTATAGCTGAACAAATCTCATTAAATCCGCCCCCCATGAGATAAACAAGCCCGGCAGATGCTCCGGTAGATGCAACGACACATCCGCATAGTGCAGAGAGGGCTCCCAGACTTTGCTTTATATAAATACTCGTAAGATTGCTGAGCACAAGCGCACGCACTTTCTGCTCTTCCGAGGCTCCTATTTCATCAGCATAACAGACTACCGGCAAAGTAGCCGTGATACCCTGATTACCACTCCCCGAATTTGACATCACCGCCACAGGGGCTCCGCCCATGCGGGCATCACACGCAGCGGAAGTGAGGCATACGATCCGACCGATTGGAGAATCTCCAAACAACGGCTTTCCATAATCCCTTATAGTCTTACCTAAAGAATGACCATAAACACCATTGAAAGCAAGTTCCGCAGCAGATTTATTCAGTTCGCCGGCCTGAAGTATAAACCGTATATCTTCAAGGGGCGTCTCTACAGCAAACCTATAAACCTCAGCAGCCGTGAGTTCATCTTCATCGGCAGACACTCCTTTTCCCGCTTCCTCCTCTTTTTGGAAAAGAATAGCGTCATTGCTGACTATACGGATAAAATTTCGATGTGAACCTGAAATAACTGTTTCCGCATAATCTTCTCCGTCATAAACTTTAACCTCTATATAGAGATTTGAACTGGCATCTGCGGCATGGTTTATAAAGATTCTTTTTTCGGCAATATATTGTTTCCCTTTTTCCAGATTCTCTTCATTAACATCGCGTAGCACCTCAAGTCCATATTCGGATTTTCCGATCAGTGCTCCGAGTGCAACAGCTATAGGCAATCCAATCATACCCGTTCCGGGAATTCCGACACCCATGGCATTCTTAATAATATTACCGCTCAGATTGAGTTCTATCCGCTCGGGAATTCGGCCGAGTGTTTCTGTAGCTTTAGCCACGGCAAGCGCAACAGCCGCAGGTTCTGTGCAACCGATTGCAGGAACAACTTCCTTCTTTATAAGGCGGATTATATATTCTTTTCTATTTTTTTCCATTTTAAGGTAATCACAAGTTTTTAAACAGGCTCATACCAACGGGAGCTGTCCGTTGCGACTTCGCTCAATTTTCTTATTTCGCCAGCATTTGCGACATGTAGACATATATCGGTCATTCCCCCCTATCTCAACAACCTCTCCTTCCGTGATAATCTCCCCGCGCCCATCGATTCGAGCATTAACAATCGTCTTACGTCCGCAATTGCAGGTAGATTTTATCTCATCAATTGTATCGGCAATCTCGAAAAGACGCTTTGAGCCTTCAAAAAGACGTGTCCGGAAATCTGTTCGCAATCCGTAACATATCACGTTTATCCCATAATCATCCACGACTGCCGCAAGTTGATCTACCTGTTGCGGATCAAGGAACTGAGCTTCATCTACAAGCACCCATTCAGGCAATGTACCCGCCGCAATCATTCCGGCGATATCGTCATATAAATTCATGTCATTATATATCCATCGGCATTCACGTTCAATTCCGATACGACTTCTGATCACATTTTTCTTATCGCGGGTATCGATGATAGGCTTGTAGCATACGTAGGACATGCCGCGCTCTTCAAAATTATAGGCTGTAGTGAGCAACATCGCGGTTTTTGCCGATCCCATGGTGCCATATTTGAAATATAGTTTACCTATTCTGTCCATATATGTGCGAATATACAAACAAATCCGCAAATTTTAAAATAAAAAAAAGAGATTGAAACATAAAGCACGGAAATATCTATTATTTTGATAAATTTTCCGATTTTTTGTAATTTTTCGTAATTTTTTTGCTGAAATGGCTTTTATTATTAAAAAAATTATTATCTTTACTCGTTAATTTTCGATTTTAGAAAACTAATTGACTAATTCGGTTGTTTAAATGTTGATTATATGTGCGCCCACGTTATATGGGACCACAGAAATGTGATAATTTCTTATTTAATATGAAAGCAACTGCAGATTCAATACGAGTTATTTCGGTCAATCCTGCCAATTTGACCCGGGGGGAGTTGCATCCGGAAGCATGGGAAGCTTCTTTTAAGAAAGTATCGGAAATAGTTTCGGGTTCAAAGTTGCCGAAGAGTTGTGAGATTTCAAACTTTATCTTTGGCATTAACCGATCTACTACAAGAAAAAAATCTTCTTTTCTTGTATTAATAAGATTGGTTGCATCCGCACTTATCATTACGTCGGCTGTAATGACATTTAGTTCGGTTGCTGTTCCCGGTCTTGGTTATTCACTCTTAGCTTTAGGACTAATAGCCATGTTCGGTATCTGCCTTCGTCCGCTTTCAGCTGTTGCTGCAGGTTGGACCGGATATCTGGCAGTTACACTTGTTCATGGTTCAATAAATCCTATTCTTGCGGGAGTTTGTTTATTATCAATTATATTAGCAATCCTTGGCCCGGGTAGATTCAGCATTGATTCTCTGCTAAGACGTACGGTTTTCAATCATGAACGCCGTCGCCGGAATGCAGCTCGAAAAGCAGCCGAGATGCGACTTTCATATAAAGCGTTTCTTTACGCTGACCGTTAATCAGACTTATATTTATAATAATATAGAATATAGGCTTTGGATTTTATCCGAAGCCTATATTCTTATGTATTAGACTCGGTTTCATAAAACCGACAATAAGGGCTCGCTCATCCGAAAGCGGGCATGGGAACTACGAAATTTTATGATTCGAAGCCTGAATTCAGATTTTTTTTGTAATTTTATACTCCCAAATCTTTTGCAGAATTTAACCTAACACATATCTTATGAAAAATTCATTTATTCTGTTGTTCTCCGCGATCATTTCGATCTGGAGCACGTTTACTGTATCTGCCGAACAGACAACAACCGATCTCGTGGCTTCCGAGGGTGCTTGGTGCTGGTTTGCCGACCCAAGAGCCCTTCACTACGAAAATGAAGCCGGAACAATTAATGCCACATGGATCGGCTATATAGATGTCCATGGAAATATCAAGGCTTCACAATACGATTTCACCACCGGCCGTAGAAACGAAGTATTGGTAAGATCTTTTTTTCAACCCGATGATCATAACAATCCGACATTTCTTGTCCTCCCTGATGAGAGAGTTCTTATAATATATTCGCGCCACACGGATGAACCGGCTTTCTACTACCGTGTTTCGCGTCGCCCGGGCGATATAACAGATCTCGGGGATGAGAAGAAAATCACAACAGCCAATAACACCACTTATCCATCTCCATTCATTCTCAGTGATGATCCGGATCATTTCTATCTTTGCTGGCGAGGAATCGGATGGCATCCAACCATCGCAAAATTCTCTCTTCCCGATAGCAACGACAATGTGAATGTGGAATGGGGACCTTACCAGATAGTGCAATCTACCGGAGCACGCCCCTATGCTAAATATTACAGCAACGGGAAGGATAAGATTTTCTTTACATATACCACCGGACACCCCGACAATGAACAACCGAACTGGGTATATTGCAATGTCGTGAATATCAATGCTACAAAAAACGCATCGACTGGTAAAGTAACATCTAATCCTATCCTTGAAGATGTGAAGGGAAATTATCTCTCTACTATTCAGAACGGAACTTTCAATGTCAATAAAACCGACAGCTATAAAAACCAATATCCTCTCACAGTTGTGGATGCTCCTTCCGACCAACGCGACTGGGTTTGGCAGATTGCCACTGATACAAATGGAAATCCGGTGATTGCTATGGTCCGCATTAACGGAGGAAAATCATCACATATATATTACTATGCAAAATGGAACGGTTCTGCTTGGAATGTTTCTCGTCTTGCCGATGCCGGTGGTAGATTTCACAGCTCTAATACCGAGTATTGTTATAGCGCCGGATTGGCTCTTAATCCGGTAAACACGTCCGAACTCATTCTCTCTCTGCCGACTCAGGGAGATAACGGGAATGTATATGAACTTTGGAAATACAACGTAAACAGCAATGGTTCCATCACCTCAAGAACACAGCTTACATTCAACTCCGATAAAAATAATGTTCGTCCTTACATTATTCCCGGTGCAGAGAACTCCCCTCTTAAATATGCGTGGATGAACGGAGATTATTACTATTGGATTGTCAGCAGCGGCTACCCATTGGGATATCCTACTTCCATAATGTGCGATTACGAATATCCGCTTCCTGAAAACGTTTCAGCAGCTATTCTTACAGAAGATTTTAACGGAGAATCAGTTACCGCCTCCACATCCAAAAAATTCAATCTTCCCGCCGGAAACTGGACTTTCTCTCTCGCGTTCGGACTTGATAATTCCACTTATTCCGGTACAATCCTTTCCGCCGACAATTTCAAATATTCAGTAGAGAAAACATCCACTTTCCCATCACTCGAACTCAACGGAAAAAAATGGGAAAGTTCTAATGCGCTTCTTACTTCCGATAACTGGGCTTATCATTCCACCGGTACAAGCGGAGACAAATGGCCGACATATTTTGAAACTGTAACCATAACGATGAGTTATGATGGAAATAATATAACGGTTTATCGTAATGGAGTTATAGATCAGGTTGTGCCCGCTTCAAATCTCAAATTATCGAATCTATCGATCGGTGGCTTTGAAGGAAAACTTAACTATCTGCGCGTATATAATGAAGCACTCGACCAGGATATAATCCGGGCTGAGCTGGCTGCCGACAGGTTCTCTACAATTTCTCTTCCGGAAACAACCAATACTGACCTAATTCTCCCGGCGTCGCTTGATGGAGAACTTATCGAATGGAGCTCAGATCATACTGCTATTATTGATAATAAGGGTACGTTTAAGGCACCGGCAACGGAAACCGTTGTAACTCTCACTGCCCGATGCGGAACGACAGTCCGTGAATACAAAGTAATAGCTGAACCCCGTAATCTTTCTAAAAATATTTTAGCGGAATATTACTTCGAGACTCCGGATATCATCAAAGAATCGAATACGGTGCGAGTTAGAGATTATTCCAGCAGGGACAATCATCTTTATGTATATGGCAACGCCCAGATAGACGGTTCACTAAACCTAACCTCCAATACGGCTACTAATTTCAATACCAACGGTTATGCGGTGATTCCTGAAGGTATTCTTGACGGACTCAGAAGTTATACAGTTTCTTTCGATGCCACGATCCAGACTGTAACTAATCAGCCCCGTTTCTATGATTTCGGTGTTAATTCCGGAAACAGTATGTTTTTGCGGACAAGCGTTTTCTCTGCCGGAATGAAATATGCCGGTGGAACCACTATTCTTATTGATGTAAACAAATCGATAAACGATGGACGCCAGCATAGTTATGCTGTTACATACGATGCTCGTAGCGGTGTTACATCGGTCTATGTGGATGGAGAACTCGCAGCCTCAAATAATACCATAAAGAGTGAGCCATATATGCTTCTTGAGGCCGGTAAAGATAACCGCAACTATATTGGAAGAACACAATGGTGGGATTCAGGAGTAAAGAACGATAATCCGGATTTCTGTGGAAAAATCGATAACTTCAAGCTTTTCAATACAGCTCTTAGCAAAGACGAGCTGAAAGGAAGCGCTACTGTAATAGATGCAATAGATTCCAATATTGATGTCTGCTCTCCTGTATATACAATCACCGGCGTAAAGGTTATAGACCGTCCGACAGCAGAAGATATTCGTTCGCTGGCTCCGGGAATATATATTCTTGCCGGTAAAAAATTCGTTGTGAAATAATCATATCAATATACTTAAAAATAGACTACCGGCCATACGGAAATTATAATAATCCGTATGGCCGGTAGTCTATTTTTAAGGCCAAAGCTCTAAAAATGGGGCCTTAAAGTATAAACGGAATTATATTATTTAGAAGGATGATTCTCTTTTTGATACGTCTTGCAGTAGCCCTTGATACAACAGTCAAGACAATCCGGTTTACGGGCTTTACAGACATACCTTCCGTGTAGAATCAACCAATGATGTGCCTTCCCTATTAGTTTTTCAGGAATATACTTTACAAGGGTTTCTTCTGTCTGACGTGGCGTTTTTGAATTATTGGTCAAACCGATACGATTACTTACGCGGAAGACGTGAGTATCAACCGCCATAGCTGCCTTATTCCAGACTACAGCTAACATTACATTAGCCGTCTTACGTCCCACTCCCGGCAATTTCATTAGATTGTCGATATCTCCGGGCATCTCTCCCCCGAACTCCTCTTCAAGAACCCGGGCTGCCTTCAGGAGATGTTTGGTCTTGTTATTGGGAAAAGATACACTCTTTATATATTCATATACCTCTTCTTCATTTGATTCGGCGAGTGATGCAGAGTCAGGAAAACGCTCGAACAAAGCCGGTGTAACCATATTTATCCGTTTATCAGTGCATTGAGCAGAGAGAATTACGGCTAATAAAAGATGAAACGGAGTGTCGTAATGCAACTCCGTTTTTGGGTCGGGCATTATCTCGCTGAATATCGAGAGAACACCCTCATATCTTTCACGTATAGTCATAAATACCGCATCTTATCGTGCAGACTCAAATTCATGCAGGAATCTGACGTCATTTTCACTAAACATACGAAGGTCTTTTACCTTATATTTAAGATTAGTGATTCTTTCAATTCCCATTCCGAAAGCATAACCTGTATAGATATCCGGATCAATGCCACAAGCCTTTAGAACATTGGGATCAACCATTCCGCAACCGAGAATCTCAACCCAACCTGTGCCTTTACAGAAAGCACATCCCTTACCGCCACAAATATCGCAACTGATATCCATCTCAGCCGATGGCTCGGTAAATGGGAAATAAGAAGGACGAAGGCGGATTTTTGTTTCCGGGCCGAACATCTGGCGTGCAAAAGTGAGTAACACCTGACGAAGATCTGCGAACGAAACATTCTTATCAATATACAATCCTTCAACCTGATGGAAGAAACAGTGCGCACGAGCTGAAATTGCTTCATTTCGATATACACGGCCGGGACAAACGATACGTATTGGCGGCTGGGCATGCTCCATTACGCGAGTCTGGACAGAAGACGTGTGTGTACGAAGCAAGATCTCTGCAGGATCGCGAGAGATAAAGAATGTGTCCTGCATATCACGGGCAGGATGATCAGGCGGGAAATTCAAAGATTCAAAAACATGCCAGTCATCTTCTATTTCCGGACCTTCAGCAATGGTAAAACCCATACCTTCGAATATACGTAACATCTCATTCTTTACCAAAGAAAGAGGATGCCTGGTACCAAGCTCGTAAGGAGTAGCCGTACGTGTAAGATCAAGCTCTCCCAGTTCTTTATCTGCATCGAATGCAAAAGTCTCCTTAAGGGATGCAATCTTTTCACCTGCAAAATTCTTCAACTCATTAATTTTCTGGCCGATTTCCCGCTTCTGATCAGCTGCAACATTCCGGAAATCAATCATGAGTTGGGAGATTGAACCCTTTTTACTCAGATATTTGATACGAAGTTGTTCCACTTCCTCAAGAGTGGAAGCTTTGGCTGAGGCCAATTCCTCTCTTATTGCATTTATCTTATCAAGCATATTCTAATACTTTCAAATACATGGAATCGGGGAAATATCCGATTCTGCTATAAATTTTTTACAAAATTAAAAAAAATAAGCAGACCAAAAAATTTATAAATCAATAAAAAAAAAGAACTGCACCGGCAAATTGGCCGGCACAGCTCTTTTATTTGTTATCCAAAGCTATATTAGCTTTTACGAAGTGCTTCTTCCTCCGGAGTAAGTTCCGGATCAACTCCCCAGTTCTGCTGGCTAAGACGCTTGTAGTTATTATAACGCCATTGTGCATTTGCCTTAGCTGCTTTGAAGAG
The DNA here is from genome assembly GCA_964581685.1 of uncultured Sangeribacter sp. Lineage (GTDB taxonomy): Bacteria > Bacteroidota > Bacteroidia > Bacteroidales > Muribaculaceae > Lepagella. Next base: position 46,614 of record CAZOPN010000001.1, read on the forward strand.
TTCCTCAGCATCTTGCGGGAACATCTTGAAGAGAGATGCAAAGCGAACCTCACCCTTCAAGAAGTCATCAAACTTGCTCCAGTCAGGCTCCTTGCTATCGAGAGTAAACGGATTCTCGCCCTTTGCCTCAGCAGCAGGGTTATAGCGCCAGAGCTGCCAGTATCCGCATTCAACGGCCTGCTTCTCCTCTTCCTGGCTATGACCCATACCTTTCTTGATTCCATGATTGATACAGGGTGCGTAAGCGATGATCAACGATGGTCCATCGTATGCCTCTGCCTCACGGATTGCTTTAAGAGTCTGTGCATTATCAGCACCCATTGCAACCTGTGCAACATAAACGTAACCGTAGGTCGTTGCAATCAAACCAAGATCTTTCTTACGGATTCTCTTACCGGCTGCTGCAAATTTAGCAATAGCACCGATAGGAGTTGCCTTTGAAGACTGACCACCGGTATTTGAATAAACCTCTGTATCAAGAACAAGAATATTTACGTTCTTGCCTGATGCGATCACATGATCAAGACCACCGAAACCTATGTCGTAGCTTGCTCCGTCACCACCGATGATCCATTGGCTGCGTTTAGTAAGGTAATGACTGAGGTTGAGTATGGTCTTACATGTCTCACAACCCGCCTCTGCGCCTTTACGGGCCTCGGCAACAAGAGCCTCGCCATTCACACGCGATGCCTTAGCATCATCACGATTTTCATACCATGCTTTGGCGGCTGCCTTGATAGCCTCCGGAGCGGTAGCATCATCCTGCAAAGACTGACAGATTGCTTCAAGACGAGCACGCATCTTTTCGTATCCTATATACATTCCGAGACCAAACTCACAGAAATCTTCGAAAAGTGAGTTTGCCCATGCCGGACCATGACCCTCGGCATTGGTGGTATAAGGAGTAGAAGGAACGGAACCGGAATAAATTGAAGAGCATCCGGTAGCGTTTGCAACAACCTCACGGTCGCCAAAGAGCTGAGTGATTAACTTAACGTATGGAGTCTCACCGCAACCGGAACATGCGCCCGAGAATTCGAAGAGAGGTTGTGCGAACTGGCTATTCTTGGCATTGAGCGAAACATCAACAAGATCCGCCTTGTTAGATACATTCTTAACAAGCCATTCCCAGTTGGCAGCCTGTGCAAGCTGAGATTCCTCATGCTTCATGCTGAGGGCCTTATTTCCTTTCTTGCCGGGACAAACATCCACACAGTTACCACAACCGAGACAGTCAAGAACATCAACTTGCTGAACGAAACGCATTCCTGTCATTGTTTTGCCGATTGCCGGAATTGTATGATCCTCGCCAAAAGGAGCTTTGGCCATCTCCTCGGGAGTGAGGACAAATGGACGGATAGCTGCATGCGGGCAAACAAACGAACATCTGTTACACTGGATACAGTTCTCAGGATTCCATTCAGGAACAAATGCAGCTACACCGCGTTTCTCGTATGCAGCAGTTCCCTGCTCCCACGTACCGTCTGCTATTTCCTTGAAGGCGCTTACAGGAAGAAGATCGCCATCCTGGGCATTGATCGGACGGACAACATTACATATAAATTCAGGTGCGGGAGCCTCTGCCGGAGCATCATCCGGAAGCTCAGCCCATGCAGGATCAACTTCAAGCTTATGATACTCACCTCCGCGGTCGACAGCAGAGTAATTCATATTTACGATATTCTCACCTTTCTTGCCATAAGATTTCTGGATGAACTTCTTCATCTGCTCAATAGCAAGATCAACAGGTATAACTTCCGTGATGCGGAAGAATGCGCTCTGTAGAATAGTATTGGTACGATTGCCCAGACCAATTTCCTGAGCGATACGGCTTGCATCTATATAATATACGGTAATATTATTCTTTGCAAAATACCTCTTTACCTTATTGGGGAGATTCTTGGCAAGTTCCTCGCCTTCCCAGATTGTATTGAGAAGGAAAGTTCCTCCCGGTTGCAAACCTCTTGTAACATCATACATGTGGAGATATGCCTGCACATGACATGCAACAAAATTCGGGGTATTCACCAGATATGTTGAACGGATAGGTTCGTCACCGAAACGGAGATGAGAGCAAGTAAAACCACCGGATTTCTTAGAATCGTAAGAGAAATATGCCTGGCAATATTTGTCGGTATTCTCACCGATAATCTTTACAGAGTTCTTGTTTGCACCAACAGTACCGTCTGCACCAAGACCATAGAATTTAGCCTGGAACATACCATCTTCAACAACATTTACCTCAGGATGTACGGGGAGTGAGAGATTGGTAACATCATCTACTATGCCGACCGTGAAATGATTCTTAGGCTCGGGAAGAGCAAGATTTTCAAATACCTCAAGCACCTGTGCGGGAGTAGTATCTTTCGAACTTAGACCATAACGACCTCCGATGATAAGCGGGGCATTCTCTTTACCGTAGAAACAGTCTTTAACGTCAAGATAAAGAGGTTCGCCATTGGCACCCGGCTCTTTAGTACGGTCGAGGACAGCGATACGTTTTGCTGTGGCAGGAACTGCTGCAAGGAAATGACGGGCTGAGAACGGACGATAAAGATGAACGGAAACAAGACCCACTTTCTCTCCTTTCTTGCGGAGATAGTCAATAGTTTCCTTAATACATTCCGTAACTGAACCCATTGCAATGATCACTCGGTCAGCTTCAGGATCTCCATAATAGTCGAAAAGACCATAATTGCGACCTGTAATCTTATTTATCTCCTTGATATAATTTTCAACAATCTCCGGAACAGCATTATAATAATTATTGGAAGCCTCACGATGCTGGAAGAATGCATCGGGGTTCTCGGCCATACCGCGTGCTACAGGAGCATCGGGATTAAGGGCGCGTTTACGGAAAGCAGCAAGTGCCTCCTGATCGATCAGCGGAGCAAGTTCTTCTTCGCTGAGTGCCTCGATTTTCTGAATCTCATGAGAAGTGCGGAAACCGTCGAAGAAGTTGATGAAAGGAACGCGACCTTTGATAGCAGAAAGATGGGCTACGGCGGCAAGATCCATAACTTCCTGAACAGAGCCCTCGCAGAACATGGCGAAGCCGGTCTGACGAGCCGACATAACGTCCTGATGATCTCCGAAAATGCTAAGTGCATGTGATGCAAGTGTTCGAGCTGATACGTGGAACACACAGGGAAGAAGCTCTCCGGCGATCTTATACATGTTAGGAATCATCAGGAGAAGTCCCTGCGATGCAGTATAGGTGGTTGTAAGAGCTCCGGCCTGCAGCGAACCGTGGACAGCACCTGCCGCACCGGCTTCACTCTGCATTTCCTGAACCATCACTGTCTCGCCGAAAATATTCTTTCTTCCGGCAGCCGACCAATCATCCACATATTCCGCCATTGTTGATGACGGTGTGATAGGATAAATTGCAGCAACTTCGCTAAACATATAGCTGATATGCGCAGCGGCCTGATTACCGTCGCATGTCAGAAATTTCTTTGTTTTGCTCATGGTTGTCTTGTTGTTATTAGTTATTTTTACCTTGAATTCTTCTAATTTCTATCTGTATCGGAGATTCTTGCCAAATATCTTCCTCGGCCTGCCATAGGCTCCTGTTAAAATGAGTCTTTCATCGGGTCGGATATGCGTTAGAATAAATTTGGCTTTGCAAAGATACTAAATTTTAATCTTTTCCGACTAATTTATTCATATTATTTTAGCCTACAATGCTTATAAGGCGACGTTCACCTTTGATTTTCTTGTTCCTTAATTTATCTACAAGCGTGCGGGGATCGGATGTTGAAACCGAGGCAAGCGCATAATGATCGAATACATCGATTTTACCTACTTCGTCTCCTTTCAGCTCCCCTTCCTTTACGAGAAAACCAAGAATATCCCCTTTGGAAAGTTTCTCCTTCCTGCCTGCAGAGAAATATAGTGTGGCAAGTGGTGCCGATTGAATATCCGGCAAACTGCTGTCAGGATAAAATTCGGCATCAAAATCGGTAAACTCCTTTACATCTTCTTCCGGACCGACAAGAACATAAATGTTACCATCCTTATCCATTCGGGCCGTTCGACCGTTACGATGCGTATAACTCTCGGGAGTTAGCGACTGATGATAATGTATCACAGATTTAACATTCTCTATATCAAGTCCGCGTGCGGCCAGATCTGTTGCCACCAATATGGGACGAGTTCCGTTATTGAAAAGAGATAATGCTGTCTCCCTGTCGCGCTGATCGAGCTGACCATGATAAAGCACGGCGGGGAATCCAAATTTACGAAGATTCTCCATAACGCGGTCTGCACTCTCCCGATGATTAACGAATATAATGCTACGCTCATGCAGACCCTCCTCCCGGTTTGCAATGGTATTTAGAAGAGCTCTCAACGTTGCAAGTTTATCTTTAGAATCCGTATCCACACGATGAACCCTGATCCTCTTTTTTAACTCCTTGTTTTCATCGAGATAATCAAGAGTGAGAGGATTGTCAAGTTTAAGAAAATCCGGTAGGATATCGGCCTTTGTAGCAGAAGTAAGAATAATACGGCTCACATTTTTCAAACGTTCCGTGATTTTCTTCATTTCCTTTTCAAAACCGAGCTCAAGCGACTTATCAAATTCATCGAGTACAAGAATCCTTGTAGGCAGCACATCTATGTTGCGACGGTTAATATGGTCAAGCAAACGCCCCGGAGTAGCCACAATTATATCGGTAGAAGCGGCCAGTGAATTCACTTCATCCTCAACCTTATGCCCCCCATATAAAGCCGTAGTCTTGAATCCGGCGGCAATAGTGGAGATTATTCGTGTGATCTGAATGACAAGTTCTCTGGAAGGAGCAATAACTACAGCTTGAACCCGACCTGTAGAAGGGCGAAGCATCTTAAGCATTGGGAGAATGAATGCAAGTGTCTTGCCTGATCCTGTCGGAGACAGTAAGATAATATCTCTTGACTCCGAAAAACTCTCCATCATCTTTCGCTGCATAGGATTGAGTTCATTTATCCCCAGTTTCGACTCTATCAACGGTAAAAATTCTTTCTCTTTCATATCTGCATTGTATTTTATGCTCAGGAAATCCTCGACCAATCAAAAGTTCTTGCAAAACGTCTTTCTATCTCCCTTTTGATTGTCGCCACAGAGTCATTAGCAAGAAAAAGAGGCGCAACCTCCCCCTTGTTTACGACTCGGTCGGCTTTTGATAATTCCGGGTGAGCATTAAGCACGGATTCGGCCGCGCGCCGTGCGATAGTCAGGATCTGACCATCGGCAGCCAGATTTGCTATCTTCAGATTAAACGCCAGACCACTCTGTTGTGTTCCCTCCATATCCCCGGGACCGCGCATTTTCATATCTGCTTCCGAAATAAGGAAACCGTCGGAAGTCTCTGTCATTATCGACAAACGTTTTCTGGTGTCGCCTCCGATATTATTATGAGTCATCAGTATGCAATAACTTTTATCGGCTCCACGTCCCACCCTCCCACGAAGCTGATGCAATTGTGACAGACCGAACCTTTCGGCATTTTCTATTATCATCACCGACGCATTAGGGACATTAACACCAACCTCTATTACGGTTGTGGCCACCATTATTCCGGCCTCGCCCTTCACAAATGCCTCCATCTGTTTTTCTTTCTCCTCCGGCTTCATTTGGCCATGAACGCAGACCACGGATGTATTCTCGAAAATACCGCGTATACGCTCCACACCCTGTTCCACACTTTTGAGTTCAAGTTTTGGATTCTCATGAACAAGAGGATAGACAATATAAACCTGATGCCCGGCACGGAGTTCGCGTCCGACAAGACGATAAACCTCCATCCGGCTGTCATCATAGCGGAGAAGCGTATCGACAGGTTTTCTTCCCGGCGGAAGTTCATCTATCACAGATACATCAAGATCACCATATACCGTCAGGGCAAGTGTCCGGGGAATAGGAGTAGCAGTCATTACCAGAACATGCGGTGCAACACTATTTTTTTTCCACATTCGCGCACGCTGGGCCACACCGAAACGATGCTGCTCATCAATAACCGCAACACCAAGTTGCTTAAAAACCACGCGATCTTCTATCAGTGCGTGTGTGCCTATAAGAATATGTATATCTCCTGAGGCAATCCCTTCAAGTATTTCACGCCGACGGGCTGAACGGGTGCTTCCGGTAAGAAGTGCTGCCTTCAATCCAATGGCATCACACCATTTTTTTATTGTCTCATAATGCTGACCGGCCAAAATTTCAGTTGGAGCCATCAGTGCTCCCTGACATTCATTATCTACAGCCATAAGAAGCGTCATGAAAGCCACCATTGTCTTCCCGCTTCCCACATCACCCTGTAAAAGACGATTCATCTGTTTTCCCGTGCGCATATCATCACGTATTTCCCGCAATACACGCTTTTGAGCTCCGGTTAGATCAAATGGAAGACATTCATAAAAGAAACGGTTAAAAAACTCCCCTATCCTTGGGAAAGCATAACCTCGTATATCGGCCTGACGCTCACGTGCGAACCGAAGTATATTTAATTGAAGATAAAAGAGTTCCTCAAACTTCATCCTCACACGAGCACGTTTGAGAAGATCCGGATTGTTGGGAAAATGAAGAACACGCATTGCCTCACCAAATGGCATAAGGTTATACTCATTAAGAATTTCACGAGGCAGAGGATCATTGAATTTCTCCGGGGGAAAACTCTGAAAAAGATTTTTAATCAATCCGGATATCGTTCGAGAAACCATACCCTTCTTCCTCATCTTTTCGCTTACCGAATATACTCCCTCAAAACCGGTAGGAGGATTCTGCGGATTATAAGCACTGACTTCAGGATGAGCCATTGAATAGACACCACGATAAAGCGTTGGTTTTCCAAATATCACATAATCCACTCCTGGACGATAAGCATCTTTCAGCTGCTTAACCCTCGAAAACCAAACGACCTCCATCAGACGCTCTCCATCTGAAAAAAGCCCTTTCAGACGTGTCCGAACCCCTTCTCCCTCAAGTTCGAACGATATAAAACGCCCTCTAACCTGAACTGCCGGCATTTCTCCCGTAAATTCCGATATTTTATAGAATCTGCTTTTATCTACATATCGAAATGGGAAAGTATACAGCAGATCGCGGAATGTAAAGATATCAAGTTCTGACCCTAAATCACGGGCTCTTGATTCTCCCACACCTTTGAGAAATTTTATATTGGTATCCGCAATATCTGCCATAACTGTCAATTTTTTTTGCTTATTTCATGAGTTCGGAGATTATCAAGACATCAACGGGGACCGTTACTTTCAGCGCACGTTCATCTCCCTTATAAAGAGAAATGTGTCCCCCGGCCATTTCCACTACCGATGCATCATCCGTCAGACCGGGTGCCAAAGGTTTATCGTATGCCTCTTTCAGCATACTTGCCTGAAAAATCTGTGGGGTCTGCACTCTTACATAGTCAGCTCTATTGACTGATATGTTTTCATCTCCTTCCAAACGCCGCAAAGAGTCAATTACAGGAAGAACCGGAACCGCCGTACCGTTTGCCCCCGCACAAGCCCAACCTCTTGAAATCATCTCAACAGGAACTCCCGGACGAGCCGCATCATGCACGGCTACAAGCACCTCTCTATCTGAAGGAATCTGCATAATTCCGTTTCTGACAGATTCAAGACGTGTTCTACCGCCACATACAAGCTTATAAGGAATCCTACGGTCTTCTTCAGGAAGCGACTTCCACAATATATCCCAATCATCAAAAAAACCGGGATGCATCACTATGATTATCGATGACGACGGATCTTCTGCATGAAATGCCCGCACGGACCACCATAACATCGGAATCCCGTCGATAAGCAAAAATTGTTTGGGGAGGTCTCCGCCGATTCGGGTGCCGGAGCCACCGGCAACTATCACGACATATTTAAAAGGATGGGGAGGGACGGTCTTTGAAACCGTCCCTCCTCCATTTTCGTTTTCTTTCATAATTACATATTCATACCGCCATCGACCTGAATAACCTGGCCGGTGACATAGCCCGACATATCGGAAGCAAGGAATGTTGCAACATTGGCGATATCTTCAACCTTTCCACCGCGACGGAGAGGAATTTTCTTTGTCCAATCGGCACGCACTTCATCAGGAAGAGCAGCGGTCATGGCAGTCTCGATAAAGCCGGGGGCAATAGCATTGGCACGAATACCGCGAGAACCAACTTCCTGAGCGATACTCTTGGCTAAAGCAATAAGGCCGGCTTTTGAGGCAGCGTAATTTGCCTGACCTGCATTTCCATGGACACCCACAACCGAGGCCATATTGATTATCGAACCGGATTTCTGACGCATCATGATAGGAAGAACAGCATGAATATAGTTGAAAGCTGATTTCAGATTCACAGCAATAACTGCATCCCACTGCTGCTCTGTCATTCGGAGCATAAGGCCATCCTTGGTGATTCCTGCATTATTAACAAGAATATCGATACGACCAAAATCTTTCTTTATCTCTTCAACAGTTGCCTCAGTGGCAGCAAAGTCAGCCGCATTAGAAGCATAGCCCTTACATTTCACACCGTATGCGGCAATCTCTTCCTCAGTTTTCTTACCGTTTTCATCTATCACAAGATCTGTGAAAGCAATATTACAACCTTCGGAAGCGAATTTGAGCGCAATCTCTTTACCGATTCCGCGTGCGGCACCAGTCACAATCGCGGTTTTACCTTCTAATAATTTCATAATCTTTACTTTTATCTGATTTTTCTTATCTCCCTGACATTATTTTTCCACAATAAAGCATCCGCAGGAGTAACCTCCTCCAAACACCATCAGTGCCACTTTCTCCCCCTTCTCAATTGTCTCGATTTTCTGTGCAAGGACAAGAGGAGCGGATGCGGAACCGGTGTTGCCGAGCTCTTCTATATTGTTGATGAAATTGTCAAGCGACATATCAAGCTGTCGGGCAACCTGAGCAACGATGCGCTTGTTTGCCTGATGACATATAAACTTATTAATATCTCCTCTCTCAAGGGCTGCCCTTTTCAACGACTTGTCAAGTGCATGAATCATATAACGGCAGGCATGAATAAATACATCACGCCCATCGGGCATAGTGATGCCATCCTCTTTAGGACGCAGACAAACTCCGGCAGGCCCCTTACCGATATCTCCAAGCCCTTCAGTGTAGATATCTATTATATGCAGATCCGTATCTGCCACTTTCTCCTTTGAAATGAAGTATGCCACAGCTGCATCGCCCCAAAGATGACCGCTTTTAGGATCGCTCTCATTGCTGTAATAAGTATTATGCTCACTACAGATGAGAAGAGCCCTATCTGCCTTCCCACTCGCAAAATATCCCTCAATAACTTCAAGACCGTTAATAAATGAAGAACAAGCCGAGGAGACGTAAACGGCTTTAGCCCCGTTAATATTATAATCACGTTGGATCTTATGGGCAACGGTTGCCACTGTATCGTAAGCGCAATAATGTGCAGCTACGACAAGATCGACATCCTTGACATCGTATGGAAGAGACGTGAGAGCATCTTCAACAGCCTTAACCGCCATTGTATCTACATTCTCATCCTTTCCGGCTTTCGAACGCGTTTTAATTCCCGTACGCTGCTCAATCCAATCCGGTGTCAGACCATTTATATGCTCGAAATAATCGTTTCCGATTCGAGTTGCGGGCACATATAGACCCATCGCATTGATATACATTCTTTAATTTTTTCTTTAAGCAATAATTTTATTATCGCATATTTGTTCAACCTGATTTTATTTCTCACTGACGCGTGCCTATTCCATTCAATATCATCTCGTATGTCATATCTATAATCTGACGCTTTCCCAGCCCATGAACTGAAAGAGTATTACGGATATATGGCACGTCAAGGCCATGTATCATGTTTGCGATGATAAGCGCTGTTTCCTTTACAGAACCTATTGAAAAAACTCCAAGCGAAACGCCCTCGTCAAGTATCTCCATCAAAAGAGCCGTTTCCTTTTGAGCAATAATCGTCCGCGCACGATCCACTTTTCTTACATCTCTGAAAAATCCGGCACGCAAAGACCCGTTACGCGATACAATCTCCTGCATTGTCTCCAGACGGCATTCCACATATTCATACAGTTTCTGCTCAGGACTCTCTGATTTAGCAACGATAAGCCTGAGACGAAGCAATAGATCATCCGTCTCACGTTCTATTACGGCATTAAAGATATCGCGCTTACTTTTAAAATAGGTATAAATTGTGCGACGACCCTTATCTGAAGCGGCGGCAATATCATTCATGGTCGTATTCTCAACTCCCTTTCGGGCGAAGAGCTGACGTGCCACTTCTATAAATTTGTCACGAGTCTTTTTTACCATACTGACTGCTATTCTCTGCCGGGAGGGTCAGATCCGACAATTGCACAATTTTATGACTATTGCGCAAATTTAACGTTTTTTTCCGTTATTTACTATATAAGACTGCCCAAAAATTCTTTTTTATTATAAATCAGAGTGAAAATAAATTTTTTTCATCCGACTGTTCATTTTTCTTTAAAATTATTTGGAGGATTAAAGAATTTCTCTTAACTTTGCACTCGATTTAACACCGCGGGGTGGAGCAGTGGTAGCTCGTTGGGCTCATAACCCAAAGGTCGTAGGTTCGAGTCCTGCCCCCGCCACCAAACAAAAGCCGACTATAAGTCGGCTTTTTTCGTTAAAAAACGTAAGTTTTATCATGTCATAAATCCCGATAATTCTGATTAATCCAATCTTTTCAATAATTTAATAATTTCAATATCCAAATAATTCTAATCTATCCAATCAATTCCATTCATTCTTTAATTCCACTAAATCATGGAGATCGTTTACGAAGACAACCATATAATTATAGTCAATAAAAAATCGGGTGAAATCGTCCAGGGAGATAAAACCGGAGACACTCCCCTTTCTGAATTAGTGAAAAAATACATTAAAGAAAAATATAACAAACCCGGAAACGTATTCTGCGGAGTTGTTCACCGGATTGACCGACCCGTATCCGGTCTGGTAATATTTGCCAAGACCTCCAAAGCACTCGAACGTCTCAACCGAATGCTGCGCGATGGAGAAATACATAAGACTTATCGCGCACTCGTATACGGCAAACCTTTACACAAAGAAGACACCCTTACTGATTATCTGGTTTCAGACGGGAGAATAAATAAAACCTTTATTACCACTGCTGATAATTCTGCTGCCAAGAAATCAACCCTTAAATATAAGACTATCTGCGAAGGCGATAGATATACCCTTCTTGAAATAAATCTGCTTACAGGAAGGAAACATCAGATCCGCGCACAATTATCCAACATGGGCAATCCAATCAAAGGAGATCTTAAATATGGTGCTCGTAGAAGCAATCCTGACGGAAGCATTTCTCTGCAAGCATATCGTATCGAATTCATCCATCCTGTTTCCGGCAAACAGATAAGTCTTGAAGCGCCTCTCCTCCCGGACTTCGCCAAGCTCCTGAACTCACCCAAATAACCTTTTCTCCTTCTCCCGCTTCCGATCCTTCCAAACCCTCCAAACCCTCCAATCTCTCCAATCTCTCTGATTTTTCCAATCTTTCCAATTATTCAAATAATTCCAATCCCATGATAAAAAAAAATTGCGACCCTTGCGAGTCGCAATTTTTATTATCTATCTTAACTATATTATTTAGCAAGTTTGATAGTTACGGCACGATCCATCGGAGCACCCTTAACACCGAAGTCAGTGAGGTTAGCGTTGTCGATACCTGCCTCGAGCTGTGATTCAGAAACACCGCAAGAGATGAGATAGTTCTTAACGCCGTCTACACGCTGATTGCGGAGGCGAGTGTTGATTTCATCGTCACCAGTGTAGTTGTCTGCCCAACCGGTAAGAATATATTTCTGGTTAGGAGTATCTTTCATAACCTCTGCGAGAGAAGAAAGGATAGTTTTCTCACGGCTTGAAAGACCATACTGGTTGATGGGATAATAGATAGTTGCGAGGCCTTCGCAGTTTACAACCTGAGTCATAGGACGTTTCAGGCACTCGTCAAGCTGCTGCTGCAGGCTTGCGATCTTGTTGTTAGCCTGTGCAAGAGCTGCTACGAGAGCGTCACCCTCAGCATCTGTATATTTCCATGTCGGGCAAACAGCAGTTACAGGGCAGCTCCACTCGTTCTTGCCGAGGTAGATGTTAAGACCGGCAGAAACTGAGAGATCCTGTGAGTAGTGTTTGTAACCGTTAAGACGGAAGAGTTCATACTGTACATCAAAGAACAGATCAACTGCTTTACCAACTCTGAAGTTGTTCTGCAGACCAACATTCACAAAGAGAGGAGTGTTGTGAGCTGCACGCCAGCGAAGATCCTGACCTTTGTATGCACGGTGGAATGTCCACATTACACCACCACCACCGTGGAGAACTGCATTGTAAACACGACCGGGACGATAGCCACACCACCAGTTAGTAAGGTTGATGAGAACGTCGAACTCGGGACCTACACCCTCAAGTTTCTCTGCATAGTAGTCAGTTCCGGGGATACCACCCATTTCGTTTGCTTTAACGAAAAGGCCATCTTCGGGACATGCACCCTTTGCCATAAGATACTTACCACCGAAACGGAATCCGAATGTCGGAGAAACCCATTTTCCGAGGTAGAGACCAGCGTTGCCACCCCAACGGTTACGGAGAAGGGCGTGGATATTGTCTGATCCAAACAGAATGTTCGTACCGCCTTGTGCTGTAATAAACCAGTTATCGGCGTTGCGGTTCATAAGATAGCCCTGTGAGCAATCTTCAACATAGGTCACTTCCTGAGCAGTTGCTGTGAAAGCGCCGGCTGCGAGTACCGCAAGACTGAGTAATACACTTTTCTTCATATAACAACAAATTAAAATTGTTTATAATTCTTTTTCAATTATCTAAATTTGCGTTTCGAGCTGCAAAGTTAGTACTTTTTTACAAATAAACACTATTTTTCTAAAAAATGTTTAATTTTTTCAAAAACATTTTCTGTTGTATAGCCGAATTTTTCATCAAGTACTTTTGCCGGAGCGGAGGCACCGAATCTTTCCATACCCACAATTTCCCAGTCTCCATGCATCATCGGGGCAAGCGATGCGGGCAATCCGGAGGTCAAACCAAAGATCTTCACTCCTTTCGGAAGTACGGCTTCGCGATAGTCTGACGGCTGACTCATAAAGAGACCTACCGACGGAGCAGAAACAACTCTGGCGGAAATGCCTTCTTCTGAAAGCTTCTCAGCTGCATGCACAAGAAGCGAAACATCACTACCGTTGCCGACAAGTATAATAGCCGGATCTTTGGCATCCCTGAGAATATAAGCTCCTTTTGCACAACCTTCAGCTTCCTTGCGTCGGTCTTCTCCGGGCAGATCCTCAAGATTCTGGCGTGAGAAAATGAGAACTGTCGGTGTTTCCTTATTCTCCATTGCAAGTTTATATGATTCTGCAGTTTCTGCAGAGTCTGCCGGACGCAATACAAGGACAGAGGGACGGCCACTGAAATTGTGGACCTGCTCCATAAGACGTATCTGTGCCTCCTGCTCAATGGGCTCATGAGTCGGACCATCCTCGCCAACGCGGAATGAATCGTGAGTATAGATATATTTTACAGGAAGCTCCATAAGAGCAGCCATGCGGATTGCAGGCTTCATATAATCACTGAACACAAAGAATGTGGCACAGGCTCCGAAAACACCACCATGAAGTGCGATTCCGTTGATCAGACATGCCATCGTAAGTTCTGCCACACCTGCCTGCAGGAAAGCTCCGGAAAAATCTTCTTTTGCAAGAACCGTCGTTTTCTTAAGGAAGCCATCTGTCTTATCGCTGTTGGCAAGGTCAGCACTCGACACAATCATATTGCCGACATGCTCTGCAAGAAAACCAAGAACAGTAGCGGATGCAGCACGACTTGCCATATTAGGCTTGAATTCGATGGAACTCCAATCGAGTGCAGGAAGCTTGAGATCGATATAATCTTTCAAAAGACGAGCTTTATCCGGATTTTCAGCAGCCCACTTATCGTATGCAGCACGACGTTCTGCAACTATCTTCTTGAGTTCTTCAGCGCGTTTCGCATAAAGTTCTTTAACCTCGGGACGAATCACCCATGCATTGTCAGGATCGCCTCCAAGATTTTTTACGGTCATGTTAATATCAGCACCGGCAGCAGAAACAGGCTGACCGTGTGTTGATATCGCTCCTTCAAGACTTTCGCCGTCTGCTTTCACAACACCACGTGCCATTACCGTATGACCGATAATCAACGTCGGACGCTCTTTCTCTTCCTGAGCAGCCTTAAGAGCATCAGCAATAGCCAAAGCATCCGTACCGTCTACCTCAAGAACATTCCAATTCCATGCACGATATTTGGCTGCCGTATCTTCATCGGTAACATCGCTCACTTTAGTGGAAAGCTGAACATTGTTTGAATCATAGAACATTATGAGATTATGCAGACCCAGCTTTCCTGCTATTCGGCCGGCACCCTGTGAGATCTCCTCCTGAATACCACCGTCAGAGATAAACGCGTATGTCTTATGAGCAACAACCTCTCCGAAACGTGCAGCGAGGAAACGCTCGGCAATAGCAGCACCGACCGCCATGACGTGACCTTGACCAAGGGGGCCTGACGTATTCTCAATTCCACGTTCAACATCAAGTTCAGGATGACCCGGAGTCACGCTTCCCCACTGGCGGAAATTCTGAAGTTCCTCGATAGAGAATTTCCCGGTAAAGGCAAGAATGCTATAAAGCATTGGCGACATATGGCCCGGATCAAGGAAGAAACGGTCGCGGGCAAACCATTTGGGATCTTCCGGATCATAAACGAGAAAACTTGAATAAAGAACATTGATGAAGTCGGCGGCGCCCATGGCGCCACCGGGATGTCCGGACTTCGATTTCTCTACCATCTCGGCAATGAGTACACGCAGATTGTTTGCTGCGCTATCCATTATCTTTTTATCCATATTTTTCAATATTTACACCTGAATATAATATTTATATCGGCTTCCGGATGCTGATTAGAGATCGCGGAGGTCAATAGGCTCTTCACCGACAGGAATATCTTTATTGACATTCTTGGAACCGATAAGAGAATAGTAAAGAATGTAGACGAGCATAGCGACTACAAGCCAGTAGCTGGTCATGTAACCCTGTGTACCGCCACCGGTAGCGCGGGCAATCCAGTCCTGAATAAAGGGCATCACACCACCACCGACAACCATTGTCATGAAAAGACCGGTTGCTTTAGCTGTATATTTTCCAAGACCCTCGGTTGCGAGATTGAATACGCCACCCCACATCACTGATGTGCAGAGACCACAGAGGAACAAGAACAGGCACTTCAATGGAACCTGACCACTCGTGATGTTCAGTGCAGAGATTTCAGGAGATTTAAACGTGATCGATTCCGGGAGGAAAATAGCAATAAGAATCAATATGATGGCTACAGAAGAAACCGTTACCATCTGAGCGCGAGTCGAAACCTTACCGCTGATAATTGAGCTTACAAAACGTCCGATAAGCATCATAAGCCAGTAGAGGGCGGCCAGCGAACCGGCAACAGCTGCTGCTCCTTCGAAATTCTCACGGCTGATCCAAGCATTGAGTTCACCCGGGATACCAATCTCGATACCTACATAGAAGAAAATCGCGATTACGCCGAGAAGACAATGACGGAATGCAAGCGGACTATGCTCATACTTCACATTGCTAAGATTTGCCTGTGGCTCCTGGATCTTAATGAAAGAGATAATGATGAACGCGAGCACAAAGATTACAATACCGGTAATAACCAGCGGAGCCACAGAGGCCATTGTTGTCTCCTTAGTAAGAGTTCCGACAAGCATACCTACTAAAAGAGGAGTCAGCGTTCCGGAAAGGGAGTTGAGTGTTCCACCTGTCTGAACAAGCTGATTTCCCTTATTACCGCCGCCACCGAGAAGGTTAAGCATCGGATTGACAACAGTATTAAGCATACAAACGCAAAAACCGCAGACAAGAGCACCGAGAAGGTAAATGAAAAGATTGAGATAGGTAGGATTTTCTCCACCGATCACAACAACATTACCGCCGGCAACACTTGAGAGAAGCTGAATTCCGAGACCCACGGCTCCTACTGCAAGGGCAATAAGTGCGGTCTTCTTATATCCGTATTTGATAAGCATATTGCCCGCCGGGATTCCCATGAAGAGATAAGCGGTGAAGTTCATAAGGTTACCGGCCATACCGGCCCATTCATAACGGAAGCCCCAGATATTGCCGAAGGGGGCAGCCATGTTGGTCACAAATGAAATCATCGCAAAGATGAAAAACATCGTGATAATCGCGACAATAGGTCGCTTTTGAGTTTTTTGTGTCATGATTTAGTTATGTTAGTTAATATAATTTCTATTTCTGAATATCATACTTCCGATTCTCACCATCGTTGAGCCACACTCCACAGCAAGAGGCCAATCGTGACTCATTCCCATCGAAACCGTATCAAATCCCCGCAATTCTTCACCAAGTTCAGTAGAGATCTGATCGAAGACCGAGCGTATTGATCTGAAATCATCTGCGATACGCGATTCATCATCTGTATTGGAAGCCATTCCCATAACACCGCATATATGGGTATTGGTGAGCGTTTCAAAGCGTCTGTTTTTAAAATAATCAAGCAACTCGGAAGGAAGGAAACCAAACTTTGTCTCTTCCCGGGCCACATGGACCTGCATCAGTACTCTTGTGATTATTCCTGCTCGCCTCGACTCCGCATCAATAAGTTGAAGGAGACGTTCGGAATCCACACTTTCAATAAGCGAGGTCTTTCCGATTAGCTGACGCACCTTATTAGTCTGCAAATGACCTATGAAATGCCATTCTATATCCGATGGAAGTTGTGGAATCTTTATGAGCAACTCCTGAACACGGCTTTCTCCGAAGCGTCGTTGTCCCGCATCATAAGCCTCTTTTATAGCTTCTGCCGGATGAAACTTCGAAATAGCCACCAGACTAACATTATCCGGAAGTTCGGAATGAAGTTTTTTTATCTGCTCAGCAACCATCGGAATAATTAATTTATTGAGCCGGAGTGCCTTTCCCTGACAGATCGGCAGGAAAAACATCCATAATCATCGTCTCGGCAATAGAGGCTATTTCATAATCCGCCATAGTTCCCTTCATTCCATCCTGAAAATTATGGAGGGCATCTTCAAAATCAGAAGCCTGCACAAGAATTTGTGAAACCGTTTTTTTCTCTGTGCCACTCTTCTCGTCAAGCGTTATGAAATTAACCTTCACAAGATAATACCGGTCGCCCGATTCATTGAAAAAAATTTCAGAAATTTTAGTTTTCTTTTCAGAAGAGATTGAATATTCGCCCGAAATATAGGGCTTCATTTCTTCAACAATCCGAGCTTCTGCCTCTGTAAAAGTAAGAGCATCTACAAGATAGGGTTCATTGGCTTTTTTAACCATACCGTTTTCCTGCATTTTGTCGTATCTAACTTTGCATTCAAACCAAAGTGCCATTTCTATATGTTTTAGTGGTATCGCGGGCAGCCCCAATGAAGCACAACCCATTCTTTTTGCAAAGATAATAATTTTTCAAATCTTTTTTTCTTTTGGTTTTAAAATTTTGTTAAATTTGCTTCATGAAGTCTATGATAATCCAATCTGGCAAAAGCATAAAAAATGTCTGTTATCGTGTCTGGAGATTCTATTATGAAGGATTTTCGCAGATGACGATAGGCAAAACGCTATGGATTATTATTTTGGCTAAACTTTTCATTTTCTTCATTGTCATTAAGCTATTGTTTTTCCCAAATTTACTCCAGAAAAATTTCAATACTGACAATGAACGTGCCGACCATGTAAGAAAAGAACTTACTGAAAGAAATCGCCGGTAAGACAGAAACTTAAAATCTATAATATATGAATGATCTAACCACCGTAGTAGACTGGTCGAGGTTGCAGTTTGCCCTCACAGCCATTTATCACTGGCTCTTCGTGCCCCTCACGCTCGGGCTCTCCGTGATGGTTGCTATCATGGAAAGCATTTATTACAAAACAAAATCCGAGAGCTGGCTTAAAACAACTAAGTTCTGGATGACGCTATTCGGAATTAACTTTGCTATTGGAGTTGCAACCGGCATAATTCTTGAATTTGAATTCGGAACAAACTGGAGTAACTATTCTTGGTTTGTAGGTGATATCTTCGGTGCGCCTCTGGCTATTGAGGGAATTCTTGCATTCTTTATGGAATCCACATTCGTTGCGGTTATGTTCTTCGGATGGAATAAGGTTAGCCCTCGTTTTCACCTTGCCTCTACCTGGCTCACCTCAATCGGAGCTGCGATCTCCGCTCTATGGATTCTTGTAGCAAACGCATGGATGCAGTATCCGGTCGGCATGGAATTCGATCCGGACCAGATGCGAAATGTTATGGATAATTTCTGGGCACTCTTCTCCGGAATCGCCATTAATAAATTTTTTCATGCCGTTTTCAGCGGATGGGCACTTGCAGGTGTATTCGTTGTCGGCGTCAGCTGCTGGTTCCTCTGGAAAAAACGCAACCTCGAATTTGCACTCCGTTCTATTAAAACCGGTGCATGGTTTGGATTGGCAGGAATGTTGCTTACAATGTATACCGGTGATGGCTCGGCCGTTGAAGTTACCAAACATCAGCCGATGAAGCTGGCTGCTATGGAAGGCCTGTATCATGGGCATGAAGGCCAGAGTCTGGCTGCTGTAGCCATTCTGAATCCGGATAAGGCCTGGGATAACGATGAGGATGAATACCTCTTCGAAATAGCTATTCCAAGAGGGCTTTCAATTCTTGGACGCCATGATATGAACGCATTCATTCCGGGAATTACAGATATTTTGAATGGCATCGATATCGTCAATGGTGATACGGTCAATACTGTTTCATACGCTGAAAGAATTGAAATGGGGCGTAAGGCACAGGAAGCACTAAGACTTTATGGAACTGCCCGTGAAAACGGAGACTCGGTTGCAATGGCCTCTTCTTTATCTACATTGAGAGAAAACTATAGATTCTTCGGATATGGTTATCTTAATTCTGTTGAGGAAGCTATTCCACCGGTTGGTCTTACTTTCACTATGTTCCGTGTTATGGTGATACTTGGATCATATTTTCTGGCTTTCTTCATTATTGTCTTAATTCTTGTCTACCGCACCAAACTAATGGAGAAAGCTACCTGGATTCAATGGATCGCCATGCTTTCGGTTCCCTTCATGTGGGTATGTTCTGAAGCAGGTTGGTGTGTGGCAGAAGTTGGTCGTCAGCCTTGGACAATCCAGGACATTCTCCCCACAACGGCAGCAATTTCTCAGATTCCGGCTTCATCAGTTGTCGTAACATTCTGGCTGTTCGCTCTTGTATTCACAGTGTTGCTAATAGCCGAAACGAGCATTATGTGCCGCTATATTTCGCGAGAATCAAAAAAGAATCTTTCATCAGAATTAGTAAACGAATAACGCCATGACATTGGAATATCTTCAGAATTATTGGTGGCTGATTGTATCAGTGCTTGGAGGAATCCTCGTTTTCCTTCTTTTTGTCCAGGGAGGACAATCAATGCTATTTTCTGCCGGCACTGAAATGCGCCGCAACCTCATAGTAAATTCAATGGGAAGCAAATGGGAGCTGACATTTACAACACTTGTTGTATTCGGCGGAGCAATGTTCGCATCTTTCCCTCTTTTCTACTCCACAAGCTTCGGCGGAGCTTACTGGCTTTGGGTGCTTATTCTTTTCAGCTTTATTCTTCAGGCTGTAAGCTACGAATTCCGCCGGAAAAAAGGTAATATCTACGGAACTCGCACATACGATGTATTTCTCTTTATAAACGGATGTGTAGGATGTATTCTTCTCGGTGTGGCAGTATCAATGTTCTTCTTCGGAGGAAACTTCACTGTAGCAAGAGGAAACATCCTTGACTCCTCGGCACCTGTAATTTCCACATGGGCCCCGACTCACGGGTTCGAAGCGATCTTTAACTGGAAAAACCTCATTCTCGGGATTGCAGTGCTTTTCCTTGCCAGAATGCAATCATGTCTATATATGATGAATAATATCACGGATGATCCCGATTTTTTCAAGATGCTTCGCTCAAAAGCTCTTATAAACGGCGGCATTTTCGTTGTATTCTTCCTTTGGTTCCTTGCCATGTTGCTTACAGCTACAGGCTATACCGTAATTTCAGAGAATGGTGTGACCGTTAATCTCTATGAAACTCCTTTTAAATATCTTCATAACTTCATCGATTTATGGTGGGCAGCACTGAGCCTGCTGATCGGAGTTGTTCTTGTGCTTTTCGGTTGGGCCCAAAGTTGTTTCTCCGATCACTTCACAAAAGGAATATGGTTTACGGGGATCGGTACGTTCCTGGTTGTCATTGCGCTTTTCTGGGTTGCCGGATATAATGATACCGCTTTCTACCCATCTTTGTCATCACCCGAAAGCTCCCTTACAATTCGTAATGCTTCCTCATCGGAATTTACGCTGAAAACAATGAGCTACGTCTCAATCCTGATACCTTTTGTTCTGGCCTACATCGTTTACGTATGGTATTCGATGGACCGAACAAAACTTTCGCCTGAAAAACTTGAGAAATCAAGTCATAAATACTAATATATATTTACTAACTTTGCGGCGGGAATTCTTTCTTTAAGGATTCCCGCCGCATTAACTATATTTTTACAAAATGTCTGAAAACGCATCAATGGGGAACAACTCAATAAGAAAGAAAGAAACTTTTCTACGATTGTTTCTGACCTTTTTTAAGATCGGATCTTTCACATTCGGTGGAGGCTGGGCTATGATTTCAATTATCGAAAGAGAAATAGTTGATAAATACGGATGGATAGAAAGGAAAGACTTTCTCGATCTGTTGGCCGTGGCTCAGTCGCTACCCGGAATTCTGGCTGTAAACATTGCCACGGCCGTCGGAGATAAATTGCGAGGTGCGAAAGGAAGTGTAGTTGCATCGCTCGGGACAATCCTACCTTCTTTCCTCATAATCCTTGTTATTGCCATCTTCCTGACTCCGGACATGATAAAGAATAACAGAGTTATTGCTTCTATCTTTATGGGTATTCGGCCGGCAGTGGTGGCCCTGATTATCGCTCCGGTCATAACTTCTGCAAAAGCCGCGAAACTAAACTGGAAAACGGTATGGATTCCCCTTATAGTCGCGTTAATGATATCGCTTGATATGGGCACTGTCTCCAATCCTATTCTTTACATCTTTCTGGGTGCTTTATTCGGATTTTTATGCTGGTGGATTCCCAATAGAAAACTTTCCGGTAAAAATTAACAAGATTAACTATGAATTTCTACATAAAACTTATCTGGGCATATCTCAAGATAGGAATCTTCGGGTTCGGAGGAGGATATGCCATGCTTTCTCTCGTTGAAAAGGCAGTGGTGACTCCCGGATGGATTTCCGAAACCATGTTCACCGATATAGTCGCTATTTCACAGATGACGCCTGGCCCTATCGGTATTAATTCAGCGACATATATCGGTTACGTCGCCCCTTCACAGGTTGATCCGGCACTGGCTTCCCCACTCTGGGGTCTGTTAGGTTCCGTTCTTGCCACTCTTGCCGTCACTGTCCCCTCTTTCTTTCTTGTCTTATATTGCGCTCATTTCATCAGACGCCATAATGAAAGCGGAGCAGTAAAAGCCGTCTTCTCAGGATTGCGGCCCGTGGTTGTCGGATTGATTGCGTCAGCCGCTATCATGCTTATGAATGCCGCTAACTTTAATCCCAATTCCATTTTATGGCAATTATGGGTGAATATAGCTATTTGTGCGGTTGCATTTGTGCTTGCTTTCTTCCCGATAAAGCTACGCGGAAAATCAATAAAAATTCACCCTATCCTTATTATTATATTTGCAGGGATAGCAGGATTGCTTATCTATTATTAATTTATCATTCAAATTTTATATTAGATATGAGTAATAATACTTCCGAATGCGATTCATGTCAGAATGAGAAAATTGAAACCGAATACAAGTCGGCAGTGGATTACCTTTTTTCTCGACTTCCGATGTTTTCTCGTGTTGGAGGCGCAGCCTATAAGCCGGGACTCGAACGTGTAGAAGCTCTCTCAGAATTTTTCGGCCATCCCCATCGCAAATTCAAGTCCATTCATATTGCAGGAACCAACGGAAAAGGAAGTACCTCTCATTCCCTTGCGGCCATTCTCCAGACACATGGTCTCAAGACCGGTCTGTATACCTCCCCTCATCTCACAGATTTCCGTGAACGAATCAGAATCAATGGCAAAATGATTCCTAAGAAAGAGGTTATTGATTTTGTGAAGCTTTGGAAAGAAACGGGCTATAACGGAGAGCCATCTTTCTTTGAACTCATAATGATTATGGCTTTTGATTGGTTTGCAAAGGAAAATGTTGATATTGCCGTTATAGAAACCGGCATGGGAGGGCGACTTGACTCGACCAACATCATATCTCCGGAACTTTGCATCATTACTAACATTTCTTTCGATCATACACAATTTCTCGGTTCAACCTTACCTCAGATAGCCGCCGAGAAAGCGGGAATTATCAAACAAGGCATTCCTGTTGTAATCGGAGAGGCAGATAAAGATATTGAAATTGTTTTTGAAAAAAAAGCTGCAGAAATGCAGGCTCCGCTAATAAAGGCCTACGAGAACCCCTTATTGATGAGATGCGAAAATGCTCCTTCATACGGTCTCAGGTGTTTTTCCACTATTGCCGGCGAGATCCATTTCCCATTAGGTGGAGATTATCAAAAAAAGAATCTCAATACGATTCTCCATAGTGTACAAGCACTCAATAAAGTTGGCTTTAACCTTCAACCGGATGAAATAGCAGAAGGATTACGGAATGTAGATAAACTTACGGGAATTCGCGGAAGATGGACAATTATATCGGAAGCACCGCTGACGATATGCGATACCGGCCATAATCTCGACGGTATCAAATCGAATGTTACTCAACTCAAAAGATTACAGCTTCAGCATTCCACCCGGTCCTCCCGCTCTCAGCTTCATATTGTTCTTGGTTTTGTTGCCGATAAGGATGTTGAGCACATCCTGCAACTATTTCCCACAGATGCCATATATTATGTAACTAATGCTGCCATTCCGCGTGCAATGCAAGCTGATAAACTTACAGCTCTATGTATAAAAGCGGGACTTCAGGTCGGAACGTATTCCGATCCACTATCTGCATATACGGCTGCTCTTGCTGCAGCCGGCTCCCATGATATTATATTTATCGGAGGATCGACTTTCATCGTGGCCGATTTTTTAGCGGCATATAAACACTAACAACAGAGGCTTTATCAGGTTTGTAACCAGATAAAGCCTCTGTAAACATGTTCTTGAAAGGTTTCTTTTAACTTTCCTCCTTATCTCTGTTTTTAATTCTTACACGGTTTTTGCTTTGACTGCTGCTCATGTCGCTCTCTTCCTTGAGATCAATCTCCTTTTTCATATCATCTACCACCTTATATTGCAGATATGCGAGCGATTCATCTGAAACGACCTTAAAATTTCGTCCGAATCTTCTTCTCCATCTTCCATAGATTGAGAAAACTCCTTTCTTCACATACGCCTCAACGTATGGATGAAGATACATGGTGAATTTTTTAATCTTTAGATGATTGACAAGATAATCAAGTTTTTCTTCAAGCTTGTCGGTAAAAAGTATCGAAGGCTGAATCTCCCCCTTTCCAAAACAAGAGGGACATGTCTCCTCCGTAGTAATATCAAGTGCGGGGCGTACTCTTTGACGTGTTATCTGCATGAGACCGAACTTACTCAGCGGCAAGATATTATGGCGCGCGCGATCGTTGGCCATAACCTCTTTCATGTGATCATAGAGAGCTTGTCGATGTTCGGATTTATTCATATCGATAAAGTCGATCACAATTATGCCACCCATATCACGAAGCCTCAATTGTCTTGCAATTTCATCAGCAGCCTTAAGATTGACATCGAGTGCATTCGACTCCTGGTCGGAGGAGGCCTTGCTGCGGTTTCCGGAGTTTACATCGATTACATGTAGAGCTTCCGTATGTTCGATAATAATATATGCACCGCTTTTAAATGAAACAGTTTTTCCAAAACTACTTTTTATCTGTCGGGTGATATTAAAATTATCGAAAATCGGTGTGTCTTTGGAATAAAGCTTAACAATTTCCTTATTTTCCGGAGCAATCAGACTCACATAATTTTTGATCTGGTTAAACGATTCCTCATCGTTCACATAGATATTTTCAAAATTAGGACTGAAAATATCTCTGATCACACTTACCATCCGGGAATCTTCCTCATATACAAGTGCCGGCGACTGACTACGTTGCATTTTTTCAATCGCCTCCTCCCAGCATTTCACCAGAGTACGGAGTTCATTATTTAATTCGGCGACACGCTTGTTTTCCGCCGATGTCCGTACAATAACACTGAAGCCTCTCGGCTTAATACTACTGATAAGCTGCCTGAGTCTGATCTTCTCTTCGGTAGATTTTATCTTCTGAGATATAGATATCTTATCGCCGAATGGAATCAACACCATAAAACGTCCCGTAAAGGAAAGTTCGGTTGTGAGACGCGGACCTTTGGATGAGATCGGTTCCTTTGCGATTTGTACGAGCAACTGCTGGCCCGGCTGAATCACGTTCTGAATCGTTCCGTTTTTAGAAATATCCGGTTCGAGCTTGAATTTTGATATATTGGGAACCTTTTTTTTATCAGCCATAGCCTCCTCAATAAACTTGCTATAGGTGCTGAACTGAGGTCCCAAGTCGAGATAATGGAGAAAAGCGTCTTTTTCATAACCTACGTCAAGGAAGGCAGCGTTAAGACCCGGCATTATCTTCTTCACCTTGGCCAGATAGAGATCTCCTACCGCATAAGCGATATTACGACTCTCTTTCTGAAGCGAGACAAGTCGGGAATCTTCAAGCAACGCTATCGAAACATCTTCCTGCTGAACGTCTACTACTAATTCACTTTTCATTCTTAAAAATTAATATACACGTATCTGCATTATCGTGATAATGCCTGATACGTCCTAATAAAAAAAGAACAAAACGCACTAAGACCAAAGCCTCTGTCCGGTTTGTTCTTTCAACTTGTTGTCTGCGCAAGTTAATCCTTTACTCACTGAGTCGGATTATTTCTTCTTATGACGATTTTTTCTCAGTCTTTTTTTGCGCTTGTGAGTTGCCATTTTATGGCCTTTTCTCTTTTTTCCGCTTGGCATAATGTTAAATTTATATTTGGTTATTCTTTCTTTCTCCTGCTAATCTGCAACTTACGCTTATTTTGCCGTTTAGCTACAACTTTAGCACTGCAAATATCGGAATTTTTTTTGAATTCATACCTAAACATGCTCCATTTTCTTTAATTATTCATGTTTTTTTCATGATAATTTAATGCATGACGGTAAAAGATCTCAGCTCTCCGTGATTGTTGTGCCGGAAAGATTTCCGATTTTACCTTTTATCTCTTCCACACAATCCTCTTCGATTTCCACCTTTAACATACAAGTGTTATCGAACGTGCGTTCCTTAATTACAACTCCGGATCTCTTGAGATGCTTAAGAACTCCATCGGCCTGCATATAAGGAAATATAATTTCAAAATTCTTTTTCTTATGAAGTTCTCTCTTTCCTGCCTCTTCAAGAGCCAGACGCGCCGCTTCACGATATGCTCCTATCAATCCTGACGTGCCAAGCTTTATCCCCCCGAAATATCTTACTACAATAACCAGCACATCCGTCAGTTCGAAGCTATTGATCTGACCCAGGATAGGTTTGCCGGCTGTTCCCGAGGGTTCTCCATTATCATTAAGTTGCCAATCTTTACGGTCAGGGCCAAGCATATAAGCCCAGCAGACATGACGTGCATCATGAAAACGATTCTGATATTCCTTTACAATTCCTTTTGCCTCGTCTGCATCCGACACAGGCAAAGCAAATGAAAGAAACCGGCTCATCTTCTCTTTATATTGAGATGATCCGGCTCTTACTATGCTGTAATAAATATCACTCATCCAAAGAACGGTTCCGGTTTATTCTTATCCTGAGGATAGAGAAGCATATCGCCGGCCACTTTAGCAGCCGCTCTCGTTCCCAGCTCCACTCCTACTATTCCAAGAGCCCATTTCAATGCGTTGGCAGGACCATTACCAAGAACAAATTTATCATCTACCGTAACAGCCTCACCTTTTACTTCCGACCCTTTCAGAAGATCTTCAAAACCAGGATAGCATGTGGCTACTCTTCCCTTTAGGAAACCGAGCTGACCAAGCACAACAGCCGGAGATGCACAAATCGCAGCAATTTTTCCATCAGCCGACTCCATCTGGTTTCGGAGAAGACCTACCAGTGGTGCAAATTCATAAAGATTCTTTGCTCCGGGCATTCCTCCCGGTAGAATTAGCCAAGAGGCTCCGGTGATCAGACTATTGCTGTAGATGTAATCAGCATTGATAGTGATGCCATGAGCTCCCGTTACCTGAAGTGACGTTGTGATTGACACGGTTTTAACCGGAATGCCGGCTCTTATCAACACATCTATTGGAGTGATGGCTTCCACTTCCTCAAAGCCATCGGCAAGAAATACGTAGGCGTCTTTCATAACAAAATAATTATTTCTGACTTTTATAAAATTAGTTTACCTAAAACAACCAAATGAAGTTTACAAAACATATTCAGTTTATTTTTCAAATATAGCAAACTTTTTTCAATTAAGTGACTGTTGAAAATTAAAAAACATATAAAAGAAAGTTATTTTTGATTTTTTGATATAATTTAGAGCCCATCTCAAAAATTTGAGATGGGCTCTAAGTCGCGAAATGAAGGCATATCTTTTTCATAAACTAAGGAAAAATTGCTCTATTGGTTCATTTATGATAACTTTGCAGAAAATTGATAACCCCATGAACGAAATAAAAAAACATTCAATGCTTCTACTGCCTGTCTCAATGGCATTGTTGATTCTGGCATGTGCCTGTATCGGAAAAACCGATAATAAGCCTGATACACCCTACGTTAAGCAGGAAGGCCTTGTATGGAACACATCTTTCCACGTAACCTTCCAAGGCCCGGAAACGCTCAAGGATTCTATAATTGCCGTGCTTGACAAAATCGGTAAGGAATTCTCCATATTTGATTCTACATCTCTTGTGAGCCGAGTAAATATAAACGACTCAACACCGGTCAATACAGATTTCATTCGTCTATATGTTGTATCCCGCAGAGTGAATAAAGTGACCGGAGGAGTGTTCGATCCAACATTGTCTCCTCTAATTTCAGCATGGGGATTCGGTCCCGGACATAAGATCTCGGGAGATACGGCACACATTGATTCCATCATGCAGTTTGTAGGAATCGAAAAAACACGGATAAGCCACGATGCCCTTATAAAAGATGATCCCAGAATCAGCTTTAACTTTTCTGCTATTGCCAAAGGATTCGGCTGCGACTGTGTAGGAGAAATGCTAAAACGTAATGGTGTAAGCAATTACCTTATTGAAATAGGAGGAGAAATTGCCATGGCCGGGAAAAGCCCTTCCGGCACTGATTGGAAGGTTTCAATTGATAAACCAATTTTTTCTGCCGATAAAGAGATACATGTTTCTCAAGCCATTATCGAACTTACAGACGTAGGCGTGGCCACATCAGGCAATTATCGTAATTTCATAAGAAACGATTCAGCTGTCTACGGCCATACCATATCGGCAGCAACAGGCCGGCCGGTGCAGACTGATATAATTAGTGCAACCGTAATTGCACCGACAGCTATGGAAGCGGATGCTTTCGCAACTGCATTCATGGCTATGGACTCTGAAAAAGCTCTTGATCTCGCTTCATCTCTACGACTGGCAACAATGCTTGTGCTGAGCGACTCCACCGTCTCTACAAATAAATTTTTCGACAAATTGATTGTAACTGAAAACTGAAATATTTAACTTCTGAATTGCAACATCTAATCTCTCACCTCCGGACGTATGCTCAAGCAGACGAACTTCATTGTGTCGTAAAAACTCAATTCATCATCTAATGGATCTAATATTTATACTTAGTCTTATTGTAATTTTTACTCTTGCCGTTTTTGCCATAATAATCTTTTTCAATACAAAAATATCAGCCATTAAAAAAGATTATCTCGAAAATCTTAACCGGATTGCAGAAGACACTGCCCAAAAGAATGCAGATGCTGTGAGGAATGCCAATTCCGATTCACTGGCCCATATCCTCACACCGCTTAAAATGAGACTTGAAGATTTTAATCGAGCTATTGTCGAATCAAGTTCTGAAACAAAAGCCACACGTGTCAGCCTCGGAGATCAGATCAATCGTCTTGTTAGACTTAATATATCCATCGGAGAAGATACTCGTAACCTGGCGGCAGCCTTACGTGGCAACAATACATATCTCGGACGATGGGGAGAAACCGTACTTGAAAATCTTCTTCAAAAAGCAGGGCTATCAAAAGGTGTGGGTTATATTTCTCAGGTTTCGCTCGATAGTGAAGGGAAAAGACTCGTTAATTCTGACGGTCGAGCTATTCGTCCTGACTTTATTATTAATCTTCCGGACGACCGTGTTGTCGTGATCGATTCAAAAGCCTCTATTTCAAGCTACTTAAAATATACCGAAGCCTCCTCAGACTCTGAAATGAAAGAGGCACTTGCTCGACATGCTCTCTCCATAAAAAGACATATCGAGGAGCTAAGCAAGAAAAGATATGCTGCCACTATTAAGGGATCGTTGCAACAGGTACTCATGTTCGTTCCCAATGATCACGCTTTACTAATGGCGATAAATCATGATCCCGAGTTATATGAATATGCTTCAGCCAGGAATATTACCCTGGTTTCACCGGTTTTTATAGTTCCTGTACTCCAATTGGTGAATCAAATGTGGCTCACTGAAAGTCAGGACCGAAACCGGGTGGAAATTGCAAAGTTAGGAGGATTACTCTATGATTCCGTCGCTTCTTTCACATCTGAACTTGAGAGTATAAAAAAAGGTCTGGAGACAGCACAAAACGCATACGACAAAGCTATCGACAAACTCTCCTCGGGCCCCCGTAGCGTAACGGCACGGGCAGAACGTCTCCGTCAGCTCGGAATCAAAGCTTCAAAAAACATTAGTGAAAAAATTCTCAGCGACAATATCTTTTCCGACATAGCCGCTGAGAAAAACGATGATGGAGAAGCCTGACCGATCTCCTATCTCAATATCTTTGGAGCTTGGAAAAGAAGCCCGAAGTTAATACCGAAATTCCAGTTACGAGTGGGATACGACAGATAATTTCCGTAGATTGAAAGACTCGCAAAAGAGAAATTATATACCGCTGCCACTTCTCCTATAAACTCCGCTTTCCGAAACCAACCGTTGTATGCAGCTGTCAGGGGGCCGGTTGCAACCAGATGACGTATCGGAGAATATACATAAAAATCTCCACGCAATTGGACGTGAGACACAGGCGACCATACAGGAATCACTCCTGCTGCCAGATAATTATCGGAACGGAAAGCCGGATTGAAATAGTTTCGGGTCGATGGGGTCGGTGCAAATGCAGGCGCGTGGATCAAGGTCGCCGTATAATTCTGCTTAATTTTCTGAAGAGTTCCCAAAGCTGTTCCTGAAAGACCGATCGACATTCTTCTGTGTACCGGGAAGAACTGCTTCCAATGCAATTCCAACGAACCGCGTGGTGTAGCACTGTATTTCCCCTCAGGCTTCATTCCTCCGGGAGTATAGCGAGAATATTCATAACTGAGCGCAAGATCTGCATGGGCCTCCATTCCCGACGAAGGATAAAGCTCATTATTGAGATTACTCTGCTTGTAGCCCAGACGAGCCACACTCACCCGATATTGGGTCTTATCTTTATCTGCCAAAGCATAATCAGAGTCGTTAGTAGGGAAATAGCTATCGGATAAATATCCCCATCCCAGACTCGCGTATCCCTCCGCTCTACGTCCTATTGCCCAGACATAATTGGCTTTGACGAAATTCTGAATCTCGGTTATAAATGTAGGAGTGGAATTTTCGTAAAATAGAAGTTCCGTATCATAAAATTTCTGCTTGGTCATAACGCCCATAAGCTCAAGATATGAAGGCACGCTACTACGGAGTGTAAACTTTCCGCTAAGCATTCCGGCAAGATATGACTGTCCGATCCAGCCGCTGAGACTTACATCAAGTGAATTGTAACTAAGAGTATGGAAACCGAGATCAAGGTAGAGCATAGAGTTGGTTGAAGACGTGATCCAACCTCCAACACCTATCGACCAAGGCTTTTTAACTGTAGCTTCAAGAAGCAGTGTGTTATGGCCGTTTTTTCCAAATTCTGCCTGAGGCACAAGATTCGACAGCGTTCCGTCAGTTACGGCACGATAATAGGAGTTTTGGGTCTGCGCTATATTTATAGGCTTATTTTTTCCTTGCGTGAAAAGAAATTTAAGATAGTCAGCCTGTATCCCCTTCGCACCGGTAACAGCAACTGAATCAAAAATAAGTTCCGGCGTTTTAGCGGCGAATTTCTCCCTCCTCGCAGTTACATTTGCCAGTGGCTCCCTGGCGACAACACGTTTCTTGATTGAATCGACCATTGACATTCCGGTCTTATAGCCTATATCATAGATTGTCTGAGCCTTATCAAATTCGAGCACTCCGAAATCAAGCACAGGGACCTGAATTTTTATCCCATTACGAGAAGGAACGGAATAATCATTATTCTGGATAATCATATCTTCCAACTGGCTATAGACATTTCCCTGTTCCGGCTTTCCATCAGGGCTGGAAACGGAGACTCCAATGATGAAATCAGGATTAAAGACCGATTCCATAACGTTTACCGGAAAGTTGTCATATATTCCTCCATCGTAAACCAGGACTCCATTAATTTTAATTGGTCGGAAAACAAGGGGAAAACTCATCGATGCCCTTACGGCATCTCCTAAAGAGCCATCTCCCATCACAATTTTATGCTTATGATAGACATCACTGCATACACATCGGAAAGGAACAAAGAGATTATCAAAATTCTCCTTACATTGCTCACTATACGGCCCGTAGAGCTTTAGAAACTCCATATTCATCGGAATAGGGTTGATAAGACTCGTGGGAAGAATCTGACTGGTTACACCGGTAGTATCCTTGAAATTTATATTCAGCGTGGCCCATTTGGGTGTCGGGGCAGGTGTGGAAAAGTAATAAGTCAGCTGCTTGTCGATTGTTCCCGTGCTCCAATATGAGAAATCTTTGGATGTAAACAGCTCCATCATCCTTTCAGGCGACCAGCCACAAGCATATAGGCTACCTACTATGGCACCCATTGACGTTCCGGTAACATAATCAATAGGGATATCATTGTCTTCCAACGCTTTTATGACACCCACATGTGCAATTCCCTTTGCGCCGCCACCACTAAGTACAAGACCGACACTCTGCTCCGGCTTCGAAGATTCCTTTTCTCCGGCGTAAAGTCCCGGTAATGTCAAGACCGCCATCATGGCGAGTGAAAAAATCTTACTTATATTCATATAATTCTTATCAGGCTTTAGATAATGTTTCCTTCAATTCTTCTCTATTTACTACCCATATAGGAATCCTTGAACCCAAGGAAATAAAGCACCCCGTCAATTCCTATAGTGGATATGCTCTGCTGAGCCTCGGCCTTAACTTTAGGTTTGGCATGGAAAGCAATTCCTAACCCGGCTTCAGCCAGCATCGGAAGATCATTTGCACCATCACCAACAGCGATTGTCTGGGCAATATTAATATTTTCCACCTGTGCCAAAAGACGTAATAACTCACGTTTTCTCTGACCATCCACAATATCACCGACATATCTACCCGTCAGACGACCATCCTCTCCTATTTCGAGTTCATTTGCATATACATAATCAAAACCAAAACGCTGTTTGAGGTAGTTGCCGAAATATGTAAAACCTCCGGAAAGAATCGCCGTTTTATAGCCTGAACGCTTCAAGACTTCCATCATTCGCTCCACGCCTTCCGTAATCGGGAGATTCTCGGCTATATCTTTCATTACGGAAACATCAAGACCTTTAAGAAGACTTACACGACGTCGGAAGCTCTCTTTAAAATCAATCTCTCCGCGCATTGCAGCTTCAGTGATTCGGCGCACCTCCTCCCCTACTCCTGCCCTATCGGCGAGTTCATCGATAACCTCCGTTCGAATCAGCGTGGAATCCATATCAAAACAGATCAAACGTCTGCTTCGGCGATACATCGTATCTTCCTGAATCGAAATATCAAAATTCAGTTCGGAAGCCAGATGCATGAAATCAGCCTGCATCTTTTCCTTATCTTTCGGAGTCCCTCTCACGGAAAATTCTATACATCCTTTTGCCTGTGGCTGTTCGCTCTCCTCAAGAGGCATACGTCCTGTCAGACGTGTGATGGTTTCTATGTTTAGGCCCTGTTCCGTTATTATGGCAGCTACGGAAGAAATCTGGCGGGCAGTTATTTTTCGGCCAAGAATTGTTACAATGTATCGATTTTTTCCTTGCCGCGATACCCACCTGTTGTATTCCTCTTCAGAAATGATATTAAACTGCACCTGCACATTGAGATCGTTAGTCTTGAAAAGAAGTTCCTTCACGATTTCTCCGCTGCGATGGCTATCTGTCTTGAAAAGCATTCCAAGCGAAAGAGTATGATGGATATCGGCCTGGCCGATATCCAGAATCTCCGCTTCATATCGGGCAAGAATCTCAGTAAGACTTGCTGTAATACCACTCTTGTCCGGACCGGATATATTAATTAGAATAAGTTCTCTGCGTTTTGTAGACATAGTCGGGTTATATTGGC
Organism: uncultured Sangeribacter sp.; assembly: GCA_964581685.1. Lineage (GTDB taxonomy): Bacteria > Bacteroidota > Bacteroidia > Bacteroidales > Muribaculaceae > Lepagella. Next base: position 79,466 of record CAZOPN010000001.1, read on the forward strand.
TTTATTCCACAAAAAACAGCAGCCCCATGAATACAAAGGACTGCTGCGTTTATTTTTTAGAACACAAAATCAGCCTTCAGAATCAATTATTGCGATTTTGTCTTCGATCTGTTTCATATCCTCTTTCAATCGGGCGAGTTTCCGCTCCATCTCTTTGAGCATACTGTTTCCGGCTGATGACTTCACGTTAAAGAAGCCCATATTATTTTCAATTGTCTTTATCTCGTTTTTCTTAGCCTCGTAAGCCCGGATGAGTCTGTCGCGCTCTCTACCCATCTGATCGCCATTTGACTTCATTGAATCGATACGCTCTTTGAAGTTGGATATACGTGCCTTGTTCTCACGCGACTCGTATGCACCATATAGAGCATCGCAAACCTCGCGATATTCGGCATATATTTTATCTTTCAGCTTAAAGGGAACAAATCCGGCTTTCTGCCATTCAGCCTGAAGCTCTTTAACCTTACCAATCACTTCGCGGCGATCGCCATCTTTAGGAAGGGCCTTAAGCTGTTCGATTATGGCACGTTTTGCCTCAAGATTAGCATTTTCCTCCTGCCGACGTCCTGCATACGCCTTTTTACGTTCATTAAAAATAGCATTGCATGCCGTTTGGAAACGCTGCCATATAGCATCACTCTGTTTGCGGGGTACACTTCCTATTTTCTTCCACTCTGCCTGAAGTTTCACAACCTCATTGGCAGCTTTATTAAGATCTTCGTTTGCACCCAAAGCCTCGGCCTGTTCGCAAAGACGTGTCTTAGCGGCAAGATTGTTGCTGAATTCCTCTTTCGTTTTCTGAAAATAAGAAGTCTTGGCAGCGAAGAAATCATCGCAAGCTTTACGGAAACGAGTATAAAGAGCTGAATTCATCTTCTTGGAAGCATAGCCGAAACCACGCCATTTCTCCTGAAGAGCTATAATTTTTGCAGTCTGCTCGTTCCAATCGTTAAACGATTTAAGACCGGCAACATCGATACCTTCAATTTCTTCACAAATAGCGGTCTTGGCATCTTCATTGGCCTGTTCTTCCTGCTTACGCTGTTCAAAGAATTCCTGATGACGACGGTTCACAACCGTTGATGCCTCCTTGAATTCCTCCCAAAGGCTGTCACGAAGATCCTTTGCTACGGGGCCGGTACTTCTCCAGTCGTCATGCAGAGCCTGCAGACGTCGGAAAGCGGCGATAGGATCAGAAAGAGTTCCCAGATCTTTAGCCTCTGCCACAAGAGCGCGCTTGATTTCAAGATTCTTTTTGAAATCCAGATCACGAAGCTCCTTATTCATCTTCAGATGGTCATAGAATTGCTCAACAACAACCTGAAACGTTTTCCAAGTCTCATTCTCTGCGCCTGCCGGAATATCCTTGATAGCTTTGAAATCCTGCTGAAGCTGCTGGAATTCCGGGAATCGGATGTTGATCGTATCAATATCGCCGGAAATTGCTTTCATCTTTTCAAGAATCTCAAGTTTACGGTCGAGATTTTCTTTACGTTTCAGCTCCTCGGCAGCAAGATATGAAGCACGCTTCTCCTTGAATTCGGTATAAAGATTTTTGAATTCGGCTTCCGTCTCATCTGCGGTTGCCGAGAAATCTTCGGGGGCATTCCCCTCTTCAATAAACTTATTCAGTTCCTGAAGACCCTCTTTGCTTCGGATATTGAAAAAAGCCTGCTTTATTGCGGCCACCTCACGATGTGCCTCCATATTGTCGGAAGCAAGAATCTCTCTGATTGCAGCGAGAAGCTCCTCTTTATTCATCTCATGAAAACGGAGTGCGTTTTTCTCTTCTTCAATAGTATCCGCAGCTTCGGAAACAGCCATTGCCGGAGATTCTGTCTCCACACATTCTGATTCCTTCTCCGTAGCGGTACATTCCGCTGCGACTTTTTCGGATTCCGCTTCATTTGAAACGGGGGTCATTTTTACAGATTCTTCCAATGAATCTGTCTTCTCAAGATCATTCATAAATTGTTATTTTTACCGAACCTTGGCTCTGTTTTGAATTTTTGTCAAATTTATATAATTAATTTAGATTTAACAAAATAAACCTTCATTAATTCGCTATGAGCGTCACAAAACATTTTACGTTTCGTTCCTCTACTTCTCAATACTCATGGAGATAATCCTTATATCCTCTACGGGGCGGTCGGCTGTACCTGTCTCCGCATTCTGAATCTTTTCAACGGTATCCATTCCTTGAATAACTTCTCCGAAAACAGTATACTGTCCATCAAGATGAGGTGTGCCTCCTAAAGTAAGATAATCCTGCTTCATCTCCTCGCTCATCGGCACCTCCGACACATTATTCTCAGTTTCCTTTATCAACTCCTGTCGCAAAGCCTCAAGAGCTGCTTCATCTCCGGCTTTCTGCAAAGTTTCAATTTCATCACGATGTTTGATGCATAGTTCACGGAAATAAGCCTGACGTTGCTCCATAAGACCTCGCTGAGCTATCTGTTCAAGCTGTCCTTCACTAATCTTGCGCCCGGTGACAATATAGAACTGTGAGCCGGAGCTACGGCGTTCCGGATTAAACTGATCGCCGGTGCGAGCCGCTGCCAATGCCCCATATTTATGGTAATGTTTAGGATATTGAATCTCTGCCTCCAGCGTATAGCCCGGATCTCCGGCCCCAAGTCTGGCTGTAGAATCAGCATCTTTTGATTTTGGATCGCCCGTCTGAACCATAAAATCCTTGATAACCCTGTGAAAAAGCACTCCGTTATAAAAACCTTCTGAAACAAGTTTTAGAAAATTATCTCTGTGAATAGGAGTATCATCATAGAGCTTAATCTTGATGTCTCCGGCTGTGGTCTTGATATCCACAACCGGACCCGCCGGTAAATCCTTTTTTACTGTTGTCATTTCTGTCTGAGCTTGCATTACTGCTGTTGCCAACAATAATACAGTTATTAAATAAAATATCTTTTTCATTCCTCCAAAGCTGCTACATTGCAGATCCCAAATAAATTCGCTTATAGATCCGGCGGAAATTATCATCGGTCGAAGCAAGCTCCTCCGATCTCTCCTTATATTCCGGCCCCCAGATAGCTTCAAGCAATGAACCGATATATTTCCGATCACGATCTTTTTCGATAGCCCCCTCAATAAGGGGAGCCAACCATTCCGAAAAGCGCTCGCTATCAACAGCATGCAGATAGCGGGCAGTACTTGCAAGGAACTGTCCGGTGGTATCGGCGGTTTTCAGCCGGGCTATTGTCTCTTCACGGTCAAGCGTGCACGACTCACAGTTATCGACTATATATTCATACACCGCCATCCCCTCTTCTTCTGATACGGGGTAGTCTTTTTCTGATATCATTGTCTTACCTATGAATATTTCTTTGATGCAAAAATATAATTTTTTTTTTAATTTTGCTGAAAAATAAGAAAAAATGGCTTTTGTAATCGTTATCGGAAGACAATATGGCAGTGGCGGCCGGAGACTCGGTCGTAGAATTGCCGAACTCCTCAATGTTCCTTACTACGATAAAAACTTGCTCTCTGAAGCAGCGGAAACCTTAGGATTCTCCAAGAATATTTTTGATAAGGCGGATGAAAAACGTCCCTCATTCCTCAGGTCGTTGCTTGCGCTTAATTACGGTGCTTCTTCTGCGGCCGTATCTACCGAACCGCTCAGCGGTGAGAATTTATATAAGATACAATGTGAGGTGATTCGAAAAATCTGTGAAAACGGCTCTTGCGTAATTGTCGGACGAACCGCCGACCACGTAATGCGTGAGCATCCCGGTCTTACAAGTATCTTTATCCATGCTCCCATTGAAAAACGAGCAAAAGATATTGTGGAACGCGGTGACGCTCCAACCATCCGCGAAGCTATGGCACTTGCTCGTAAACACGATAAAAATCGTGAGGAATATTATAATTATTATACAAATCGTAATTGGGGACACGCTGATAACTACGATATAACTTTCGATTCATCAAAATTCGACCTTGAAGATTTTGCTCATCTCTTGGCTGAAAAAATCAAGAAGGAGCATAAACAATAAATTCTTTCTTCTTGATTTTATCTTCTCCGGAAAAGGGAATGAGATTGTCGAAGGCCAAGTTTCATAAGAATTCTTAAGGATTCCGGCATCGTTTTGCCGGAGTCCTTAAAAATTATGAACCGGAAATTAAACCTTTGATTGTCCTCAATCATTTATATAAATAAAAAACGATTCCAATTTTTAAAGCTATGAGAAAGACTATCTATTTCCTTGCATATCTGGCGGCCTTCATTATCGGAGTGTTGCTTTTGATATTCAATTATCAGAGTGTTGATGATGACTCCACAATTCTGAAATATACCATTATAGCTATAGGTATTATCTTTGTTGTACCTGCAGTTTTCGTTTTGCTCTCCCTTCTTAAGCCCAAACGTGATGAGAAAGGCGAAATTGTCAGAAAAGCCTGGTATGTTCCCGTCATAACCGTTATTACCCTCATCTGGGGAATTCTGATTCTCTGTATGCCGAAAGGCTTTCTTGGGAATCTTGATATAACACTCGGGGTGACTCTGATAATAGCCGGGCTTGTTCAAGTATCATGGCTTGCCCGTATGCGTCGTGACGCAGGCGCTTCGATGTGGCGGCAGATTGTTCCGGTATTGATGGTAGGCGGCGGAGTTGCTGTCCTTATACTCGTGGGCGCAATGGCCGATCCTATACAACGCCATTCTCTTGGCTGCATAGTTTCAGGTATCCTCTTGATAATATATGCGGTAAACGGCATAGCGAGTCTCAAAAACCGTCTTCCGGTTATGAAAGAATCCGAAAAGAGTGTCGATAAGGCCATAAACTCTCATGAAGGTGAGACTACGGCTGAAGGGAAATCAGCAGACGTCAAAAAAACGGCCGAAGAAAAAACCTCAGAAGAGAAGAAAACCGAACATGAGACTTCAGAATTGAAAAATAATTGATAATTTTGTAATAATTTCGACAGAGATGAAGTCTGTCGCTCCATGCTTCAGGCATGGTGAGGAAAGTCCGGGCAACAGAGAGCATCATGTTTCCTAACGGGAAGCCGGCGGTGACGTCGGGGAGATTGTGACAGAAAACAACCGCCGTAACCTTCGTGGTAACGGCAAGGGTGAAAAGGCGGGGTAAGAGCCCACCGGCTCCGATGGTGACACCGGAGGCCGCACATCCCATGAGTTGCAATGCCAAATATACCGGCAGTCAAGGGCTGCTCGTCCATTGCCGGGGGGTAGGCTGCTTGAGCCGTCGGGCAACCGTCGGTCCAGATAAATGACAGACACCGGACTTCGTTCCGGCACATAACCCGGCTTATATCATCTCTGTCGTTCTTATTGAGAGGCCGGATAAAAATGTTCCGGCCTCTTTTTTAATATTGATATCTTTTGTTATGGCTGAAAAGAAACAATCGCGAATTGCAGGTTTGATCCGGAAAGCAATAAGATTTGTAAAATACTGTATCTCGGGAGTGTGGAACGACCCGCGCAAAACGCTTAAGGTAAGGATCATAAAGACGCTTAATCTGTCGGTCAATTCTTTTCTTGACACGGGGCTCCAGATTAAGTCAATGGCTCTCACATATTCTACAGTTCTGGCAATTGTCCCTGCAATCGCGCTTCTTGTAGCCATTGGACGCGGTTTTGGCCTTCAGGACTCACTTCAGCAACAGCTCTATAATTTTTTCCCATCTCAACATACTGCAATATCCACCGCACTTACCTTTGTGGATTCATATCTTACGGAAGCGACACAGGGAGTTTTCGTAGGGGTGGGTATAATCTTCCTGCTCTGGACGTTAATCTCCCTGCTCTCAAACATTGAAGATGCGTTCAATTCCATCTGGGACGTTGCTAAAGGACGCTCATTCGTGCAAAAAGTGACAGACTATATAGCCATTTGCCTCCTAATCCCCGTGCTGATGATTTGTTCCTCCGGAATATCGATTTTCATGTCGACTACCGTTCAGGATAATATATATCTTCCTTTTCTGACCCCGGTGATCAACATCATCCTCGAAACGACTCCACTCGTACTCTCATGGCTTGCTTTCTCCTTATCCTTCTTCCTTATCCCTAATACGAAAGTAAACTTTAAATATGCTGCCATCGCAGGAGCTATCGCGGCTATCAGTTTCCAGATTTTGCAGCTCCTGTTCGTAAATGGACAGATATATGTCTCAAAATATAATGCTATATACGGGTCGTTTGCCTTCCTGCCCCTCCTACTTATATGGCTTCAATTGTCATGGATGGTGCTTTTGGCCGGATGCGTGCTGACATATTCGTTACAGAACGTGTTCACCTTCAACTTTATGGGAAATATGGCAGACCTTTCCGACAACTCGCGCCATAACATTGCCCTCATACTCATGGCTGTGATTGCAAAACGGTTTGAAAACAACCGTCCTCCACTCACCCGCTCTGAAATTGCCATGAAATACAATCTTCCCGTCCGTATTATCGGCAAGATCCTTGACCGTTTCATTAGCGCCAAACTCATATATTACGTTCAACTTTCTGATGGAAAGCTCGGTATTTCTCCGGCAGTAGAAGTGAAAGACCTTACGGTTGGGAAATTTTTAACAATTGTCAATATGGCCGGTTCCACAGAGACAATGCCTGATTTCAGTATTATCTACAAAGACCTTCTTGATATCCTTGATCCTTTGCGGGAAAAAGCACTGAGTCTATACGACAACATCCTGATAAAGGATCTCCCGATCCCTACCCCCTCCCAGATCTCAACCCTCCTCATCGACGAACTTCCGTCCCCATCTTCTGCCCCCCTCTCCTCCGAACAATCCGATTCCTCCAGCTCCTCCGACTCCTCCGACTCCTCTCAACCAATTAATTAACTCATCCTCCGAAAGCCGGCATGTAGAATCAATTATATATCATGTTTTCTCTGGGCAATATGGAAGGGCAGGTTCCAACCACCGGCCAATCAATCTATTACAACGATTGAGTACAGGCTATGGGATGGCGTCATGAGATCATCGCTCACCCCCCCGACGCTGTCATCCTCAAAACTCTGATTTGTTTCAAAAGGTAGAAGTTCCTGATGCAAATCACAGGAAAACAAAATCGATATTTCAAGACAATTTATCGTCTTTCATTAAAATAGTTATCGAATCATACAGAATTCTATCTTAGGATAACCTTTCTGACTTCTCCACCCTTCCGGCAGATGTAGATTCCGGCTGCGGGGTTAATCACTCGCACTCCCTGAAGATTATAATACTCCATTTTCATAGTCTCTCCCTCACCGACTTCATTTAAAATTAATTCTCCAATCTTAGTTTCTATATTTTTTTTACATAATTTGTATACAAAAGACCTTGCCATAACCTGCATTTTAGGGAATAAAGAACCTAAAGATGAGGAACAGTCAAGATTTAGAATAACAACTGATGATCTTGTCGCTCTACTCGCCATCCTATAATCAGATAAACTCTCGCTATTTGATATCCAGCTGCCTGACGAATGATACGTATAAACATTCATATCAGGTTTTTCTAAATCCGGAGAAAATATCCGACAATCGTATAGCGAAAATTCCATAAAAGGATTCGACACATTATATCTAAGACTGTTACCGGCAGAAGAAGTCATCCCATGATAAACGATATCCTCTATTTCACCGGAAACTCTATTAACTGTAAACTCAACCCATATATCAGACACATCAGGAAGCTTATTATCAAGAGTACATCTTATAACCGTACCATTAACAGGTATAGGCAATCTGAACGAAAAATCCCATGTTATAACAGGTTCGCTTAATTTATCTGCTATTTCTTGTAACGTATTATTAATGTCAGTCATATTACCAATAGTCACATAATTACTACCCGATGCAAGTTCATTAAGCGCACTTTTAAAACTATTATAATCAATAACATCTTCTGAAGGATATCCAAGAACATAAGATTGAATAGGACAACATTGTATTTTCATATTTGCAATTGTCCGATTTAGATATAATCCATATTCTTCACCCGAATTAAAATTATTATTATAAACCAGAGATCCATTATCAAGCCCATCAGTAAAAGTTATAAGAATAACATTATCTATATTATCCGGAGATGACCATGAATCAAGACTTTCAATTGCCTTATCAATAGAATAATATAAAACCGTAGCACTCCCCATCGTCAATCTGTCAATAAATGAAATGAAATCCGATTCCGTATATTCATCTACCAATGAAATCGACGTGCTCTCAAATCGGTTATTAAAGGAAGATAACCCTAAATATATTCCGGCGTTTCGCCCTTGTTCCTGATAGGCTATTTTTACATTTTCATCACAATATCTTTTCAATTGTGCAGTAGTATAATCATTTTTGTAAGAAAATCCTACCCGATTTTCTGCAAAAGATATATTTGAATAAAGAATTACAATTACAAATAAAATTTGATTAAAGATTCTCATCCCATTAAAAATTACCATATCATATTAATTTGCTTCGATTATTAGATTTATAAACTGTAATCGCTCTTAAATTTTCTATTATCATTCTTTACGGATCATTTAGGCTGATTTTCCCTTTTTCAAGGGCATCATCCATAAGGTGAAAGCCTCCTCAAATGGAAAAATCAGCCTAAATCTCCCATATATTTAAATTACTCTACTTCGAGTTTTCATTAACAGAACTATAATCAACTTCGATTACATTAATTCTTGTTGTTGCAGAAGCCTGAAAAGTATATGAATTTACAGCCGGACCTTCATAAATAATGAAAGGTTCGAATGACGAATCAGAAACAGCTGCAATTCTATTAAACACGTAGCCAACCGGAGCTGTAACAGTCATCGTATTACCGCTATACAACCGAATTGAGTATTTTCCCACAGTATTAGTTGAGGTCGGCCAATAATATGCAGGCGCATACGTTGTGTTATCATTAGAATCAAAAGAAAAATCAAATACTCCCAATTTAAGTGATTCTAAAGGTTGAACATGCTTAGCGACCTGAACACTCCCATCAGCTTTATATGTTTCCTCAACAGTTTTACCAACAATTTCAGTTGCATTCACTACATCGAATACAGAAGTTTCTATCGGAGTTACCTCAACACCGGGCTCTACCTCATCTTCTATAGCAACGACACCACGGATTAATCCATAACCTGAATTATAATTAGAACTCGCAAGATTTCCACCAGTATAGGTATACAAATATATCTGATAGTTATATGAACTATTATACGGAGTTTTTGTCATATAATAATCTGAAGAAGTCGAACCGAAAGGGACACCTCCGAATTTTGAAAGAGCACTATTTATACCACTATATTTCATGCTTATTACGCGTGCCTGAGAAATGTCAGGAAGGATATCCGAATAGAGGCTCATAGCCGCATCCTTAGTAATCGATCCGGACTGCTCATTCTTAAGTTTAATAATGAACTGCTGATCACCCAATACTACTGCTATACCTTCTACTTCATCAAACTGAGTCAAATCTTCAGAGGAATCAGAAATAAAAAATCTCTGTCCATCTTTTTTTACAGCTAATTTCAGATCCCGACTATCACTCCAAATAATCTCCTTATTTTCTATAGCCTTAACACCGCGGATAAAGCCATAGTATGAATTATAATTAGAACCCGCAAGATTTCCACCAGTATAGGTATACAAATATATCTGATAGTTATATGAACTATTATACGAAGTTTTTGTCATATAATAGTCCCCGGATGAAGAGTAGAACTGACTCCAGCTTAAACTTTTCAAAACTTTATTAATATCAGAATACCGGGCACTGATGACTGTAGCCTGATCCTTATCAGGCAATACGTCCGAATAATACTTAGTAGCATAATCTTTATATACACTATTATAATTTAAAAGGGAGGGAGATATAATAAAGTTACCCATATTCGAAAGGACTGTCAGGCCCTCTACGTTATAACCGGTCAAATTAGCTTTATTATATTGATCTACCGTAAGATAATATCGAGTATTATCTTTCCATACCGCTACTGACAAATCAAGTGGCTTCGTTGAATAGATTGTTGTCTCGGGATTAACAGGGTTTTCCGGATTTTCCGGGTTGGTAATAGAAAAGCCTGATGCCTCGAAAAGTGTCTTGACAAAACTCTTTGCATTATCCAATACTTTTGTAAACTGGTCGCCCAAAGAACTTGAACAGTCAAGAACAAGCATTACAACTGCCGAACTTCTATTAACTTCAACATCAGCATCGCTTTCATTCTTAAACTCTGAGTTTATCTGCCACTTGGAACTTGCAGTCTTGAATTCCCACTCGTGGATGAATTCTTTCTTTATAATAACATTATTATCTGTACGAATCTTATCAAATGTAAATGAAACAAAAATATCATCATCTTCTACCTTACCAATCAGTTTTGTACCTGATTCGCATTTCATTCCATGATATTCTATTTCTTCAAGGCTCGTTTCTCTTAAATTAAATTTTCCTTCGATATATAGCTCAGAATTATTAGCATCCTTTACATTATCAAAGGTAAATCTTATCTTTGCTCCATTGGAAATACCGGGTAATTTCAGATTGACCGTCTGAACATAATTACTTTCTGAAAGTGTTTTTGCAATCTCCTCAAACTTGGCATTTACCTCTGAAATATTAGTTACCTCCTTAGCATTTTCATCTTTTGAAGCCAATTTCTTAAGATTCTCATTAAACATCCCATAGTCAGAAACATCATCTCCACGTAGACCTATACTGAATGCCTGAAGCTCTTGTCCGGCGACGGTCTCACTTTTAATACGCTTATTTACGGCTTCAAGATATTCAATATCTGTTTCATATTCCTTATTCTTCATAAGAGAACCCTGATCAAGACCATCAGTAAAAGTTACAATTGCGACAGTTGAGATATCCGATGGAAGCGGCGTTGCCTGTAAAGTATTGATAGCTTCATCCACTGAATAATAAAGTATTGTTCCGGCCTCCATTGACAAGCCATCAATAAAACCATTAAAACCGGCTAACGAAGACTCATTCAGATAGAGAATCGGATATCTGTAAATAGCCTTGTTGAACCCGTTAATTCCCAAATAGACTCCGCTTTCAAGACCGTTATCAGGAAGGGCAGCGGTTGCGGAAGCTGTGAAACCACTCTCTACACCATCTATGATAGCTTTGATTCTATAGTAATTGCTACCCTGAAGCGGTTTTTCATCTGTATAAGTGGTTACTGTAAGATCTTTTGCTATCTCTGTAAAAGACACATTATCCGGTGAGCGATAGACATTATAGGTCGCTCCTTCAACTGCACTCCATTTGATTGTAATTGAACTCTCTGATGCCGTGGCTGTCACATTATCGGGAGCTGTGATAAGATCCTGAACCTCCACATAGTCTATTTCATCAGCATTATACTCCTGAATTATCTCGCCTCCGCTGAATATACGGAGCACTTTTTCCTGCTTCGCCCATCCCACTATTGAAAGGACTGCAATAAGCATTACAAATATAGCTGTTGTTATTTTATTGAATTTCATAACTGTTATTTTACAAATTTGATTTTCTTGACATCTTTACCATTTACGGCTACAGCGATATAAACTGCCGGTTCCAGAGTTTCGAGAGACACACTCTCTCCTCCGCGCAGATTTGTGCGACACACAAGAGTGCCATTCACATTAAATATGCCGATTGAAAAAATTGTCTCGCTCTCTCCCTTTATACTTAAAAGTTGAGTACGACTGTCATAAAAGAAAGAATTAACATCAGTCTCAGGGATTTCATCAAGACCGGAAACGGTCGGTATATCATTACCGATCTGAAACCGATGGAAAGCGGAATAGAGCAATTCGATCTGATTCTCGGGATGGTCGGAATGGGTAATAGTCATCGAATTCTCGCCGAATGTGATACGGTTGAATTTCTCCAAATCGAGGACATGCTTTGATTCGGACGCCCCTGTGAAAACAAGACAGGGCCTCGTTTCCTCTGCATACGACATTCTAAACCCTCCAAGAAAACAAAGAATTGCCAATAATAGCGTTCTTCGCATAGATTAGAGTTTTTGTTCACTATAGCCCCTCCAAAGTCGTGTGTTTTATAAAAAAGAATTGCGTGAGGAACTGTACCTGCTGCCCGTCCCGCTTGTTGAGGCCCTGGAATCGCCCTTCGTAGTAGAACGGACAACGCAGAGGCCTCACGCAGAATATGATAGTGCATCGTCACGATGCAACAATGCGGACGCGTAACGACACGCATCCCGGAATAGTCATATCCACAACAGGCATCTACCGTTGTCTCATCCTTGACTACGAATTGAAATTTTCCAGGTTTCAACAAGCCAAGAAAAAGCGTCTGGTAAACGCATTCAAAAAAACAAAATGTCTGCAAACCCTCCCGCATACCCGAAACCGGGCCTCTGCGGACGGTCTGCATCTGCAAATATAGAAATAAATTTTTATTTCACCAAACGCAAGTTTAGATTTTACAGTTCAGTGTTTGGTGTTAAGAGTTTAATTTTTAGTGTTTATCATACCTTCTGCCTCTCCATACCAACGACCTGAACTCAAGTCTCTTTTATCTGAACTCTGAAAACGGAAATCTGAAAATATCCACTTATAAAACGCTGTCAGGCTGTGTCGTGATGACACAGCCTGACGCTTATTGGATATCAATATTATCTAATAAAGAGGGTTATTTAGCAGTTTTCTTAGCCGCCGGCTTTTTTGCTGCGGCCTTTTTTGCCGGAGCCTTTTTCTCAATTTTCTTCTCTTCTTTCTTTTCTTCCTCAACAGCGGCATTGGTAGAATCGTCTGCGGTCAGGATATTGGTACGAAGAGATGCAACTTCTTTCTTGAGTGATGTAATCTCAGATGCCTGATTACGGATAGTAAGAAGAAGCGAGTTAAGCTCTTCATTATCGATCGATTCAGGATACTGTTCTTCCACACGTACAAGGAAATCGGCCAGAACATTCATATAGTTGGTGAATGCTGCAAACGGAGAATCATACGGACTGAAAGCGGCATGCGATGCACCGTCGGCCATATTCTTCGTACTCATATAGTAGAAATGATCGCTGCTCTGGAGATACTCCCAATCCTGTTTCAGACGACGGTCGCTGCAAAGGCTCACGCGCTCCGCAACACCATAAAGCTTACGGAGAGCCTCATTCTGAAGCTCATTACCCTTCCATGCTGAAACGTCGCGGGCTTCATCGATATCTGAGATAGGATAAGGAATGGAAAGCTCACCAACCGGTTTGAGTTTTGCAACAACTTCAGAAGGAGTCGTGAAAGAAATTCCTTTCTCCTTGGCAAACATCGGAAGAGCCTTCATAAACTCGAAAATACCGGTGCCCGCAGGGAGGAACGATCCGAATGTATCCATGCTCATATAGAGGTTTACAACCTGTTCCTCTGCAGGAAGAGATGCAAGCCAATCTACATATTTGTCTGCAGTGAGAGGATATTCATCCCAAGAAGGATTATTGAAATTCATGGAGATATCCTCGGCGAGTTTATCGTTGGTAAGAAGCAGTTTGAGTTTGGGAGCGGTAGCCGATTTATAGATATAATCGGGTGATTTCCAACCGAGCACATGCTTTGCGCCGTCTGTGAGGCAAGTATGGAAGCCCATAGCCTGAACCATCATGGCAATATCATCGTCATAGATAAGTTCGGTATTGGCAAATACTTTGGGTTTCTGACCGAAGAGACGGAAAATAAGGTCGTCATGCATTTTCACTTCGCGCATGAATTCTTCCGGATCTTCAAGAGAAGCAAGAGAATGTGCGTAAGTGCCTGAAATAAATTCCACGCAACCCGTATCGGCAAGCTGACGGAGCTTGTCGATGAATTCAGGAACGTATATCTGAGCCTGTTCTATAGCCGTACCCGAGATACATATAGAGCATTTAAACTCTCCGTTGCTGTTCTTGATCATTTCGAGAAGTGTGTCGGCCATAGGCATATATGAGGTCTGGGCCAGACGAGTCATGATATCGTCATCCGCGAAATCATCATAATAATAGTGGTCGTTGCCGATATCGAAGAAGCGATAGCGTTTCAGACGATAAGGCTGATGTATTTTGAAATAGAAACAAACTGATTTCATGTCTGTATATGATTTATTTATTTACTTATTGAAAATATCACAACCGTCTTATCGGCGTGAAGCTATCACATTTTTATATATATCGATCACTTTTTTACCGGCTTTCTCCCAGGTGATACCGTGAATCTCCTCAATTCCTTTCTCGCGCAGATAGTTATGCAGCGCCGGATAAGAAATCAGAGCATGCATGGCATCAGCCATGGCGTCAATATCCCAGTAATCGGTCTTTATAACATTATCAAGGATCTCGGCGCAACCGCTTTGCTTCGAAATAATCGAAGGAACGCCCATCTCCATAGCCTCAAGAGGAGAAATTCCGAAAGGTTCCGACACCGAAGGCATAACATATACATCGGAATCGCGGAACATCTGATATACATCCTTACCGCGGAGGAATCCCGTGAAATGGAAACGGTCGGCAATATTACGTTTTGCAGCAAGACGAATCATGGCAGCCTCCATATCGCCACCGCCTGCCATAACAAAACGAACATTCTTATTCTTCTGTAGCACCTTTGCAGCTGCCTCAACGAAATATTCCGGGCCTTTCTGCATCGTGATACGTCCGAGGAAGGTAATCACCTTATCTTTACGCTCTTGCTTGGGTAAGTTGAGAAGCTCATCGCTCAAAGGGATTACGGCATTATGGACTGTCGTAACCTTATCCGGATTTATTCCATATTTCTCAATAACCGTGCGTCGTGTAAGATTGGAAACCGTAATAATATGGTCAGCATTCTCCATACCATCTTTTTCGATGCTGAATACGGTCGGATTCACATTTCCACGGGAACGGTCATAGTCGGTGGCATGCACATGAATTACCAACGGCTTACCGGTAACATTCTTTGCATGGATGCCCGCCGGATAAGTAAGCCAGTCATGTGAATGGATTATATCGCAATCCACAGTACGTGCGATAACACCGGCCACAATCGAATAATTATTGATCTCCTCAAGCAGATTGTCGGGATAGCGACCCGAGAACTCTATACAACCCAGATCATTGAGACGCATATAATTGAAATCAGCATAGATATGGTCGCGAAGATTGAAATACATCTGCGGATCCATAACTTTTCCGATTCGGGATTCAACATAATCCCAATTTACATCACGCCATGCCACCGGAGTATTGCAGGCTCCGATAATCTGAGCGAAACCCTTCTCTTCATCACCCCATGGTTTGGGAATCACAAACGTGATATCCATGTCGCCATTGGCATGCATACCTTTGGTCAGACCATAGCTGGCTGTTCCGAGTCCTCCGAGAATATGAGGAGGAAACTCCCATCCAAACATTAGTGCCTTCATATCTTATTCAGTCGGAGAGTTTAGTAATTTACTCATTTGTTTCACACTCTTAATCGTACGCAGAATCTCGCCTACGTTCTTGGCAGTGCTCACGGCGCCACGTCCGGTGAAGGGAGGATTTCCATCGTAGAGTTCCGACAACGACCCGATACAGCCTTCTGTCATCTCATCCTCATAGCCTATTAGCATACGCTCGATAAAAGAGAGACCACTCACACCGAATACCTTGAAATAAGCATCGGCGTAGAAGCCGAATAGCCAGGGACGTGCCGGACCTTGATGAACGGCATATTCGCGTTCAATTGGATTACCGACGTAGGTCGGGTTGTAAGCATAGCTCTTCGGACTAAGCGAACGCAAGCCTTTGGGAGTGAGAAGTTCGCGGGTACAAAGGTCAAGCACTTTCTTGCGCTGACGGCGATCAAGCGGAGAATAATCGAGACCTATAGCGATTGCCATATTGGGACGCACCTCCAAATCGGAATAGCTACCATTCACATAATCATAGAGATATCCGAAATCATTGAGGAATGTCTCCAGGAAAGACCCTTTAATTTTCTCCGAAAGCTCATCAAGCTCTTTTACATAATCAGCTTGCTTTTTATCATCTTCATACAGAGCGATCAGGAAACGCACGGCATTATACCATAGCGCGTTAAACTCGAGAATATATCCCGTACGCGGGATAATGGGACGTCCGTTGATTGAAGCAGATAGCCATGTGACAGGACTATTCTGACCCGCAGACGAAACGAGACCGTTATCATGAAGCTTAAGATTGTTGATACGGTTATTTCTCACAGCTTCCACAAGATATCTCACGGTTTCTCCATAAAGCTTGCGGCATTCCTTAAGATCAGCATGACGACGGAATTGCTGAATTCCCCATATTGTCCATAGAGGAATATCGGGAAGATCTATCTCACCGATGGTCGGATCTTTTTCTCCGGTCTCGATATAACGTCGTAGTGCTTCAAGGAACGTGCCGAGAATAAGATGATAATCCTCAACATGGTCGATGGCCAACGTACATCCCGGAAGAGCCATGATCTCATCGCGAGCACGGACATTATACCAAGGATAGCCGGCCATAATATATGTGCCGCGATCATTTTTAAGATAGAACTGCTTCGCGGAGTTTTTCAGACAGTTGTAGAAGCTCGTACGGCATGTGCGCGATTCGAGTTCTTTTGCGTATGTATCTTCAAACTTTTTAGGGTCACACTCAAAAGTGGATGCTGAGAAAATTATTGATTCCCCTTTCTTGATTGGAAGTTCGAAGTATCCCGGCACCCATAAATCCTCCTTATAGGGGAGTCCGCGAACTTTATCCTTGTTATATTCGATACCTTTATACCAGTGACCGTCATCAACCCATTCTACCGGTTTGTTAAACTGCATGTAAAGCTCGGGATAACCGGCATAGAGACATGTTGAGATACCATTCTTTACCGGAACGACAGTCTTGTTAATCGACTCATTTTCCACACAAAGGTCGTTGGCATTGCGGAAGGCAAGGAACGGACGGAAACGAAGTGTCGTTGGTGAGTGTGCTTCAAGAAGAGTATATTTGATAAGTATACGGTTTTCATGAGAAATGAAAACTTTCTCCTTACTCAAGACTACACCCCCCACACGGAATACAAGTGTTGGAACACTCTCACAATTAAACTCGCGGATATATTTATGACCGTTGGGACTAAATACATTGTCGCCATACTGATGAAGTCCGAGATTAAACGAAGCCCCGTGCTGGATCACGGACTCATCGAGCGACGACAATAATACATGAGCCTTATCATCCATCTCGGGAATCGGGATCACAAGCAGACCATGCTGCTTACGTGTGTTGCAGCCTACAATGGTCGTACAATGATATGCACCCGATTTATTCGTGCGAAGCATCTCCTTCGGAAGGCTCTGCTCGAGATTGATCATAAGGTTCTTGTCAAACTTAAGATAACTCATGATATGTCGGATTATATTTATATTTTATTGATAATTTCTATTTCAGCTAATTAATAATATTGGTGGGTCTGTCTACAAAATTACTCAGATATTTTTACAAAAGCAACCTGATATATATGTTTAACAATATATTTTGCAACAATTTTCTTATAAAAAACTGATTTTTTCATTGACAACCTTTCAATCGTTGGCAGAATCACACAATTTCTTCTGTCGTTCCTCCCTGCGCTCTATAAAAGCATTGAAAATTAGGCCGGCAACAATCAATGCGAGCCCGATAAATGTAGTTGGAAGGATTGCTTCGCCAAGAATAGTCGAAATAAAAAAAAGTGATAGGAATGGAGCCAGATAACACATCTGATTTATTACCGTAGGATTCACCGCTATCCGGATGGCGAGGCCGAAACATACGAAGGGAAAAGCCATTTCAAATATTCCTATATACGCTCCTGCGGCCAACGCATCAAGACCAAGTGCCGGCGTTGGCATAAAAGGTAAGGCCAGAAGCATATAGACTGACCCGAAGAGAAACGTTAAAAAGAGCGACACACTCTCGCTGGCACTGTTACGCACTCTGTCGTTCACAATCCAATAGACGGCCCAAAGAAAAGCGCTCAGTAGAGCAAGAAAGATTCCTTTGCCGGAAATGGCACTTTCTCCAAAACCTCCGGCTGTCGAGATACATACTACTCCGCTTAGTGAGATCAACATCCCGATTAATTCAATTCCCTTAAGCTTCCTCCCTCCGAAAAGAGCAAGCATCAGTGTGAGCAGGATAGGCCAAATGTAATTTACAGGTTGCGCAATCTGAGCGGGAATGTCAGAATATGCCGCAAAAAGAACCGGATAATATGAAGTTGGCATCACAAGCCCCACAATAGCGAAACTCAACCACACTTTCGGTGATAGACTCCGAAGTTCACGCAGGCCTCCGGTAAAACCAAGCCAGATGGTAAAAAAGAGCGTAGCTGTAATACAACTTACAAGTACCATCTCATAAACCGACATGGTCCGCAATGCGATTTTAAAAGCGGTCGCAACGGTCGACCAACTCAGAACGGCTGCCGAAGCAAGCAAAATTGATTTGACACCCTTATTATTCATAAAAAGGATCAGTTGTTTTCATGGATTAGATTAAGACAACATTTCATAAATTTTTATGACTTCCGGGCTCCGAGGGTCTTGGACCAAAGCCGGACAAAAGATTTTCTTAACTAAAAATTTTATGAAATGGAGTCCATAAATAATGGATTCTAAATAAAAAGGCGTGCCAAACTATATATTTGACACGCCCGGTATGTTAGCAATACCACGTTATCCGATTACGGCATTCACGCAGTACTGATAGATATACGGAACGAGTCCGAAGAATATAATACCGGCAATACAAAGCCACATAGCAAGACGCTCGCTGAAGCAGCTGCGGAAAGCTCCAACCTTGGCATCACCCGGTTTGATCCATATTGCTTTTACCACCAGCAAATAGTAATAAAGCGAGATAATGGTGTTGATCAAGGCGATGAGCACAAGCATATAAAGAGCCATCGAATCCGTTGAGGTTACAGCAGTAAAAATTAAAATCTTACTGAAGAAACCTGCAAAAGGAGGAATACCGGCAAGCGAGAACATTGCGAGTGTCATGGCGAAAGAAAGCCAGGGATTAGTCTTGTGGAGACCATCGTAATCATCCATATCAACTTTGCCGGTCTGATGCTCTATTGTAGATATAACTGCGAACACAGCAAGGTTGCTCACGATGTATACGAAGATATAGAACATCATTGATGCAAGACCAATCGCTCCAGCCATTACACCGAGCATGATATATCCGGCCTGCGAAATTGATGAGAAAGCCATGAATCGCTTCATATTCTTCTGACGGATCGCAAAAAGGTTACCGACAGTAATCGTAAGAATAATCACAGCATACATCATCCACTCCCAGACATCGCTGAAGAAAGCTCCGAATGCCTGAACAAAAATCACGAAGAATGCGAAAGCGGCAGCTCCCTTGGATATTACAGAAAGATAACTCGTCACGGCTGTCGGCGCACCCTGGTAAACATCAGCTGTCCAGAGATGGAACGGAACAAGCGAAAGTTTGAAACCAATACCGGCAAGAACGAAGGCGAGAGCTGCGATAAGGAGTCCGCTCGGTGCCTGACCTGAAAGCGCAACTGCAATATCACTGAAATACAAAGAACCACCGGAGAAAGCATAAACAAACGACAGGCCTACAAGCAGAATCGCTGAGGAGAAGACTGCTGTTAGAATATACTTCACAGCAGCCTCATGGCTCTCGTAATGACGCTTGTTAAATGCTACCAATGCGGCAAGCGGAAGCGAAGCAGATTCCAGACCTATGATGAAGAGTAGGAAATGTCGAGCCGAAATCATAAGGTACATTCCGAACAAAGTAACAAGCAAGAGCTCGTAAAATTCACCTTTGCGGATAGCAACTTCATCTGATTCAACCCATTTGGCCGACTGAAGGAATACGATAAATACACCTATATTGAGGATGGCCTTCATTGCCTTGCATGCAGCTGTATCCACATACATTCCGCCAAACACCTCCATATCGCAGGAAGGAATAAGCCAGATGGCAACCGTAGCCAGACCGAAGAGAATCGTAGTGAGCGGAGTCAGAATTTTCTTGCCTGCCTCGTTTGAAAAAACATCAAACAGGAAGACAATCAAGAAAAGTCCCAGAACTATAAGCTCGGGCAACATTGCCCCGAATTGAGAATAATCCATTGTTATTATTGTGCTTTTATTCTGTCAGTAATTGCTTTTTAGATCACAGCGTTCAATGCCTCGATGATCGGGCGGAAACTATGTTGAATTGTCTCGTTGATCCAATTGGGGAAGAATCCGATCCCGGCAAGACAAACGATGAGAGTCACTGTTGAAAGACGCTCCCACCAGGTGGCGTCAGTGAGTTTAAGATGATGCTCGTCCTGAACCGGACCGAGAATCAGCTTACCGACAACACGAAGGATATATACTGCCGTAATCACAATTGAAGTTGTAGCTGCTATCACAAAAATTCTGTGGAACAGATCACCATTCTGGAACGCTCCGAAGAAGATTGTCATCTCCGCAACGAATCCTGAGAGACCCGGCAAACCGAGCGATGCGAAACCGGCGATCATATAGCAAACTCCAAGATAAGGCATTATTTTCATCAAACCACCCATCTGACGAATGTCACGAGTATGAGTACGACCGTAAATCATACCGATCAAGGCGAAGAAGAGGGCTGTCATAAGACCATGCGACAACATCTGAAGTATACCACCCGTCATGGCTGTTGTGTTAAGCATCAGGATAGCAAAAAGAACCATTCCACAATGTGATACCGATGAATAGGCATTGATATATTTGAGGTCGGTCTGAACACATGCCGAGAAAGCTCCGTAAACGATACTAACACCAGTAAGAATGATAAAAATCCAAGCCAGTTCCTGTGCCGCTGCAGGGAGAAGGAATATAGCTATTCTGAAACATCCGTAACCTCCAAGCTTCATAAGCACCCCGGCATGAAGCATCGATACTGCTGTAGGAGCACATGCATGACCGTCAGGACTCCAGGTATGGAACGGGAACATAGCTCCAAGAACACCGAATCCAACAAAAGTGAAACAGAAAAGAAGATTCTGCCAACTTGGATCGATCGAAGCATTATGAGAGATTTCAAGAATATTCCATGTCAAAGGTTCACCGGCAGGAGCACTGTGCCAGAAAATACCGAGCAAGCCGAGCATAAGGAATGCGGAACCTCCCATAAGCATAAGGGTAAGCTTCATTGCCGAATACTCCTTACGGCCCGTACCCCATACTCCGATAAGAAGATACATCGGGATAAGAGCGACTTCATAGAACATGAACATTGTGAACATGTCGATAGAGATGAAGAAGCCGAATACTCCTGTAGAAAGAAGACAGAACCAGAGGAAGAAGTTTTTGGGCAGCGGGTCGATCTTCCATGAAGCGAACGTGCCGGCAAAAACAATTATCGAAGAGAGCAGAAGCATCAGAACGGAAATACCGTCGACACCGACTGCAAGATGAATGTTAAGCGGAGCATACCACATCCAGCTGCCTGTATAGAGCATTTCTGCTGTATCGCCTGCAGAGCGAAGAGCAAGAAAATCGCAGACAAGCCAGATCGACATTCCCAGCAATACTGTCGAACCGGCGACCATAACCGCACGGATTGACTTCATATTGCTATTGCCGCAACATGCCAGTCCTGCCATCATTATGACCGGAACGATTACAAACCAGATTAAGAAATTTCCAAACATGATTTAATGATTATTTGCAATGCGATATGAAGTTTATTATAAAAGACAGATCCAAGTTACGGCTGCTAAGGCCACAGCGCCAAGGAAATACCAGATAACATAAGTCTGAACGCTTCCACTCTGCATTCCTTTGATCTTTACAGATACAAACTGCGTCATAGCTGCCATTCCATTCATGGCACCATCAATAATGTGACGGTCAAACCATGCAATAGCGCGACAGATACCGTTGAAAATGATCTTATGCGTTACAAACATATAGATTTCATCCCAATAGAACCGACGGTGAGCTGCCTCCCAAAGAGCCGGCATCGCATTCCTCATGCGTGTGGGTAAATTGTTTTTCTTACGATACATCACGGTTGCCAGCGCAATTGCAAGAATTGCAACTGTTAATGATGTAGCGGCTACAGATCCTTCGATATGAATATGATAGGGAGCACCATTCCATGTGACGAATTCTCCAAATGGAATCCAACCGGCAACACAGCTCACAATGGCAAGGAAAATCAGAGGTACTGACATCTGCCATGGTGCGTCATGAGGCTTGTGCTCTTTATAATGAGGATTTTCTTCCCACCAGAATATGAGGTAGTAAAGGCGGAACATATAGAAAGCTGTAAGGGCAGCTACCATTGTCATCCATGCTCCCCAGAACCAATGACGGTTGAACATCGCAGTAATCATTTCGTCTTTCGAGAAGAAACCTGCAAAGGGCCAGATTCCGGCAATGGCAAGACATCCTATAAGGAACGTGATATGTGTGATCGGCATATACTTGCGAAGACCACCCATCGCCGTATAATTATTACTGTGTACAGCATGAATCAGAGCTCCCGCACCAAGGAAAAGCAAAGCCTTGAACATGGCGTGAGTGAACAAATGGAACATACCGGCCATATATCCGAGTCCGGCATAATGAACTCCCTCGATTGGCTTATCGTAAGCACAACCAAGCGAAACCATCATGAAAGCAATCTGTGAGATTGTTGAAAATGCGAGAACACGCTTGATATCGATCTGTGCACATGCAACAACCGCTGCATAAAATGCGGTGATCGCACCAACACAACAGATAAATGTCATAGATGCCTCTGCCTCACAGAAGAGCGGGAACATACGAGCAACCAAATATACACCCGCAACAACCATTGTCGCAGCATGAATAAGAGCCGAGACAGGTGTAGGACCTTCCATCGCATCAGGAAGCCAGATATGCAGTGGCATCATTGCCGACTTACCCATACCGCCGGTATAGATAAGAACCATAGCCCAGGTAAGAACAGAAGCTCCCATGAAGGTTGCTCCACCGGTTGAAGCAAGAACTGCACCGGGATTATGAGTAAGCTCTATGAAATTAAAAGTGGGCATATAGTAGCTGAGCACAAGAATACCGATAAGCATTCCGAGATCTGCAAAACGTGTCACAATAAACGCCTTCTTTGAGGCCGAAACAGCAGAAGGAAGTTTATAGAAGAATCCGATAAGTAGATAGGAAGAGACTCCCACAAGCTCCCAGAAAATATACATCTGGAAAATATTCGTGGCAACCACCAATCCAAGCATCGAGAATGTAAAGAGCGAAAGGAAAGCATAATAACGCTGGAATCCCGGTTCATGTTCCATGTAACCCCAGCTATAAAGATGAACCATGAAAGAGATTGTTGTGATAACAATCAACATCATAGCGCTAATTGGGTCAAGTATAAAACCAATATTTACAACAAGACGCTCTGTAAACGCAAGCCATGTCACGTCGAAAAGCTGTACCTGCTGTCTGATTCCATCTATAATATAAAGAGAATCGCCGCTAAAGAAATAAGTGAAGGCTACAATATAGCTGAGAGTCAGAAGCGCACCATTGGCACAAATTCCAATCACTCCGGCCACCTTCCGAGGCATAACGACACCAACAATGCCCAGAATAAGGAACATTGTGAAGGGCAATGCCAATATCAGTATAGGAAGTGTAATGTCCATCTTTTAGAATTTCATTTGTTTCACACTATTGATATCCGTATTGCCCACAGAGCGATAGATATTTATGATTATCGCAATTGCAACGGCTGTCTCAGCAGCTGCTATAGCAATCGCAAAAAGCGTAAAGACCATACCTTCCATCGAATTGGGAAAAAGGAATCTATTGAATATCACAAAATTCAAATCTGCCGAGTTAAGCAGCAGCTCAAGTGAGATCAGCATCGCGATCATGTTACGACGCGTCACAAATCCGTATAGGCCTGCCGCAAACATAATCACGCTCGGCACTAAATACCATAACATACTCAGGTCCATAGTAATTATCTTTTACGAGCAACAACAACGCCGCCAATTATACAAGCCAATAACAATACGCTCACTGCTTCAAATGGCAGAAGATACTGGAACTTATCGGTTCCTGTAAATACCGTGCCTATATCATGCATTGTAATCGGACGGCCGGCCTCCAGACATTCCATTAAGGAAGCGCCATGGAGTAAAGGCATGAAGAACAATGCAAGAAGCAACAACACACATCCTGACACACTCATGAGGATACCAAGCGTCTTCCGATGAGAATCGAGAAGAGGAGATTTCTCATCAGGACGATGAGTCAGGACAATGGAAAACACAAAAAGCACCATGATGCCGCCCGCATATACCGCGATCTGAACCGCCCCCAGAAACTGATAACCAAGCTGGAAATAGAAAACGGCGGTTCCAATCAGAACGAACAGCAAATATGTTGCTGCGCGCAAAATCTTGCGCGTCGTTACCGTCATCACAGAGAACACTACTGTCGCGATGGCGATTACGAAATACAAAATTATATTTGCTACTGAATCCATTTATAGATTGTTTTATTTTATTCTTTATTTGCTGTAGCGGTTGCAGCTGTTGCGGCAGGAGCCACTGCGGGAGCCTCCGGCTCCGGACGATAGTTGAGTTGTTTTACAAGCTTGTCGCGCTCAAATACAGCCTGCTCAAAATCATTACTGAATTCAAGGGCATCCTGCGGACACGTTGTAACACACAACATACAGAATGTACAGCTCCCGAGATCATACATATATTTATCAAGCTTACGCTTCTTCTTACCATCGGGAAGATCAACCATCTTTGTTGTCAGCTTAATAGTTCCGTTCGGACAATTCATCTGACAGATTCCACACGCAATACATTTATGATGACCTTCTGCATCATACTTTAATGTTAGTTCAGCACGGAATCTATCCGGAATCTGCAATGTCTTGCGATTTTCCGGATATTGCTCGGTAATCTTGGGAGTGACTAACTCTTTCCCGGTCACACCCATTCCTACCAAAAGGCTTTTCACTCCTTCTCCAACCGAGGAGAAATATTCCTTAATATTACCCATCTGGTTAATATAGCTATTCTATTAATTGTTCTGAAATTGTTATCTCTCAACCTGACCTCCCAATATATCGAGAAGTTCCGTTGTGATGCTCTGCTGACGCAGTTTGTTAAACTCTAGCTGCAATTCCTCAAGAAGCTTCTTGGCATTATCATTGGCACTCTGCATCGCCATCACACGCGCTGCTTGCTCGGAAGCACGGTTTTCAACTGTGATTTCATGCATTGTAGACATAACGAACATTGGAAGCACAGCATTGAATATACTATTTGCGTCCGGCTCAAATAAATAGAGCTGATTTTCATCTACACTCTTTTCATCAGCGACAAGCGATTCCTCACTTACAGGGAACAATTGTTCGCTCGTGAGACGTTGCTTACTCATAGATAAATATTTCATGTAGACAACTCCTATCAGATCAAGATCCGCCCCCTCGAAACGATTGCGTAAAGAATCGACAAAATCTGTTACGGCCTGACCGTCCATCTTTGAATCGACACCGGGAACAAGCTCGACTGTAAGCTCATCGCTCTCAAGACGACGCATAGCCTTGGCGATCTTTCCACCAACAGGAAAAACTGTTATTTTCAAGTCTTTGCCATACTTAGTCTTCAATTGATTAAGATAGACCAGAAATCCCTTGAAAATATTAATATTATATGCACCGCAAAGTCCATCATCAGAACCGTACACAACGATTCCAGCATGTTTCACTTCGCGCTCCTCGAGCAGAGGCGAACTGAAACTCTCTCCAGTGGAGAGGATATGACCCATGATAGATTTAATTTGATTGCGGAAAGGCATGAGTCGACCCAACTGACGCTCAAATGCGTGGACCTTAGCCGATGATATCATCTTCATCGCTCCGGTAATCTTCTCACTGGAAGCTACCGAACCGATGCGGGTCTTTAATTCTCTTAAGGTTGCCATTGCTATTGCGTTTCGTCAGGTTTATTTCTTTAATGAAGAGGCTATACCATCAGCTACTTCTTTAGCACAAGACGTAAGCTTGTTTTCTACATCCTCCGTAAGTTGGCCGGTTTTAAGAACATCGAGCACATCCTTCTGATATTTCATCTGAAGCATCTGAATGAACTGCTGCTCAAACTCTGCGACTTTCTCAATAGGAACATTTTCCAGAAGACCATTTACACCACAATAAATCACAGCCACTTCATTCTCTACAGGCCATGGATGATACTGAGGTTGGATAAGAAGTTGCTGATTCTTGCGTCCACGGTCGATTACTCTTGCAGTAACAGGGTCGATATCTCCACCAAACTTTGTGAATGATTCAAGCTCACGGAACTGTGCCTGCGCAATCTTAAGGGTTCCGGCCACTTTCTTCATACATTTTATCTGTGCATTACCACCGACACGCGATACCGATATACCCACATTAATAGCAGGACGAATACCCTGGTTGAAAAGGCTTGTCTCAAGGAAGATCTGACCATCGGTAATAGAGATTACGTTGGTCGGAATATAAGCGGATACATCGCCGGCCTGAGTCTCGATAATAGGAAGAGCTGTAAGCGAACCGCCACCTTTTACAATAGGTTTCATCACCTCCGGAAGATCATTCATCTCCTCAGCGACTTTCTGGTCACCGATGATTTTTGCAGCACGTTCAAGAAGACGCGAATGAAGATAGAAAATATCACCGGGATATGCCTCACGTCCGGACGGACGTTTGAGAATAAGAGAAATCTCACGATATGCTACCGCCTGTTTGGATAGATCATCATATACGATGAGAGCGTCTCGACCGGTATCGCGGAAGAATTCACCAATCGCTACACCGGCGAAAGGAGCATAATATCTCATGGAAGCGGAATCAGATGCATTCGCAGCCACAACCACAGTATAAGGCATCGCTCCATATTTGGTAAGAGTATTAACGATTGATGCCACTGTAGAAGCCTTCTGACCTATTGCTACATAAATACAATAGACCGGCTTTCCGTTCTCATAATTCTCCTTCTGGTTGATGATGGTATCGATTGCGATCGCAGTTTTACCTACCTGACGGTCGCCGATAATAAGCTCACGCTGACCGCGACCGATAGGAATCATGGCATCCACAGCCTTGAGACCGGTCTGGAGCGGCTGATTTACAGGCTGACGGAAAATAACGCCCGGAGCCTTCCTCTCAAGAGGCAAATTAATCAGTTTGCCATCGATCGGTCCTTTACCATCGATCGGTTGGCCCAACATATTGATGACGCGACCGAGAAGACCCTCTCCCACCGGAATTGATGCAATCTCACCCGTGCGGCGCACCGACATGTTTTCGGTTATTGAATTAACTTTGTCAAGAAGCACGACACCAACGTTACTTTCCTCAAGGTTGAGAGCAACGCCTTTCGCACCGTTTTCAAACTCCACAAGTTCATTACTTCTGACATTCTCGAGACCGTAGACATGAGCAACGCCGTCGCCGACATTCAGCACGGTGCCCACTTCCTCAAACTTTACTTTTGAGTTGATGTTTTCGAGTTCCTGTTTTAAAACATCTGATATTTCGCTGGGATTAAGCATCTTTTTAATTGCTTCTTAAGAGATTTTGTCTTAATTGTTCGAGTTCACTGCCTATCGAGGCATCCATTCTTGTCGAATCCACATCTATCACAAATCCGCCGATTATCGAGTTATCGATCTCCTCGCTATATTCAAACTTCCGATCTTTAAAAGATTTCTCGACTACTTGACGGAGCTTTTGCATTTCCTCCTCAGGAAGACGCACGGCAGTTGTGATCTTCACCTGAGAAATACGATTGGCAGTGCGATAAATGTCGCGATACGCAAGTGCCATCAAATATGCGAATTCCTCGCGGTTATGATCAAGTATTAACTTTACAAACCTGCGATAATCATCGCCCGGTTCCTTTCCGGCGGCCGCCAGAAGCAATTTCTCTTTGTCGGATGCATCCACAAAAGGGTTCGACAAAACTTTTTCCAGATCCGGCTGCTTCATAAATGAGGATACAACTGCCTTCATCTCCTCATAAACAGCCTCAGCTGTGTTGCTTTCCAAAGCATATTTATACAATGCTTTGGCATAACGGTGCGGTATAAGTCCGGTTATCATTATCGTTTAGTTTTTCTCTATTTCATCCAATAGTTTTCCGACAAGCTCCTGCTGAGCCTTATCGTCTTTCAACTGGGTCTTGACCATTTTTTCGGCAATCTCTATAGAGAATTTACCGACTTCGTTTCTAAACTGCAGCTCGGCTTCCTTACGCGCCTGCTCAATCGCTACTTTTGCAGCTTCCATTTCTTTACGGGCAGCTTCTTGAGCTTCTGCTTTTGCCTGCTCAATAATCTCCGTCTTCATTTTTGCCGCTTCACGTAGCATTTCAGCCTGTCGCGTCTGAGCCTCCTCGACATATTTCTTTGCCTCATTACGGGCATTGTCAAGCTGCTCTTTGGCCTGTCGCGCATTTTCCACTCCTTGGTCGATGGTGTTGGCCCGATTATCCATACTTTTGATAATCACGGGCCAGCCCCATTTTGCCAAGACGAGGAATAGCAGGATGAACGCTACGAACATCCAGAATATCAGACCGCTTTCAGGCGTGAATAATTCCATTATCTATTCCTTTCTGTAGTTTATTATTGTTGATCTCAGTTGTGCATTATTTTATAAACAATGCGAGAGCTGATACAATCACAGCAAACAGTGCAACACCCTCGATAAGGGCTGCGATTACGATCATATTGCTTCGGATATCACCGGCTGCCTCCGGCTGACGGGCGATAGCCTCCATGGCTGAAGAACCGATTTTACCAATACCGATACCGGCACCGATTGCTGACAACGCTGCGCCGAGAGCGGCACCGAGACCTGCGATAGGCTGCAATGAAAGTTCTGCTAAAATTGATAACATAATTCAGAAGTTTTTAAGTGTTATTGTATTGTTTTTATTTTAAATCTATTTCTTGGGCAACATTTGATAAAGATGCCTTCTCAGCATTAGCTGACGCTATGGCTGAAGCTGCCGATTCTCCGGCCTTCTCCTCTGCATGCGCCTTATGTTCCTCCCCTTTTTCCTGAGCCATGCCTATGAAAAGTGCGGAAAGAAGCGTAAACACGTAGGCCTGTATGAAACTTACCAGCACATCAAGTGCAAGCATGAAAAGTGAGAACAAGACGGATATTACTGTTGCACCTCCTGCTGCAGCTGCACCGAAGGCTGCAAAAATGAATATAAGAAGTGTAAGCGTAATCACAATCATGTGGCCACCCATCATATTAGCAAAAAGACGCACACATAAAGCAGCCGGTTTTGTAAAGATTCCGAAAACCTCTATAAGCTGCATGATCGGAAGCGGAAATTTTAACATCAGAGGCACATCAGGCCAGAAAATCTCTTTCCAATAATGCTTGGTTCCGAAGATATTGGTTATAACAAATGTCATTACCGCCAAAACAAGCGTGATGGCTATATTTCCTGTAAGATTGGCACCTCCGGGGAAAATAACAATCAATCCGACAAGGTTCATTATGAGAATGAAGAAGAAACAAGTCAGAAGATACGGACCAAATTTTTTCGCATTCTCACCAAGCGTACTTTTGATTGTATCGTAATATACAAAAGAAACAAGCATTTCGAAGAAACCCATTCCTTTCCGGGGAGCCGTAAGACCCTTGCGACGATAAAAACCGCATAAACCGAAAACCATTGCTATGACAAGTGCAGCCGAAATGAATAGAGCAAGAACATTCTTCGTGATGGAAAGATCAACCGGTCTATACTCTCTATAATATGTATCTCCAACCTTTACATAGCCATCAATCACCGGATCACCTACAACATTACCGGTTGGTTCAGTTTTTCCGGCAAGTTCCTTCTTAATAATTGCCTCATCCTCAGCTGTCGGATCAAATATCTCAACCACTTTATCTTTATGTGCAGAGACCTTCGCAATCACAAAACGGTAAACCTTGCCGTCACGTTCAATGCTTTTCACAACAGGCACAAGATGCTCCTTGATCTCGTTCACATCCGTGGAATCAGCAACAATCTTTGTTAGACCGGCAGATGAAAAGCAAAACCACTTGCCATCCTCGGCACGAACTATAACAGGAAGAGGGATACGAGCCGAATGACTGAACGGAACCTCCCAACCATAACCATCGCCAAGATGCTCAAAGATAATTTCTTTCACATCCAGATTCTCATCTTCATGCTTATCCTGTTCGTCGAAAGCAAGAGCCTGCAGCGGACAAATCATGAATACCGAGAGAAGCAACGCCAATATGGATAATCTTTTAGACATCTCGAATCTAATTATTAGCTGTTATTTTCAAAATGCAATTGAAATCAATAGACACAAACAGAAATTACATTATTATTAACGTCAGCGAGTCCTCCCTTTATGGCCAGCTTTCGTTCCTCGCCTCCGGTGACATATCTTATATCGCCGGCAACAAGAACCGAAATTAATGCCGCATGGTTACGGAGCACAGTAAACGAGCCCAGAGCTCCCGGCAGAGTTACAGACTCCGCTTCGCCCTTGAATGTTACTTCCTGAGCCGATATGATTTCGAGTGTCATTTTTTCTTTTGCAATTATTCAGATTCCCTAAGGGGAATTACCGATTATTAATTCTTTTATGAAGACTTTAAGATTACTTCACCTCAGCAAGCATCTTCTTTCCTTTGGCAATCGCTTCGTCAATTGTTCCGACATTCAGGAATGCCTGTTCAGGATATTCATCAAGTTCGCCACTGAGAATCATCTTGAAACCACGGATTGTCTCCGACAGAGGAACCATCACACCGGGGAGACCGGTGAACTGCTCTGCAACAAAGAACGGCTGCGACAGATAACGCTGTGCACGACGTGCACGAGCAACAACAAGCTTATCCTCATCAGAAAGTTCATCCACACCCAAAATGGCGATGATATCCTGAAGCTCATTATATTTCTGAAGAAGCTGTTTTACTGCCTGAGCTGTATTATAATGATCCTCACCTATGATATTTGGATCAAGAATACGTGATGTAGAGTCAAGCGGATCCACAGCAGGATAGATACCAAGCTCAGCAATCTTTCGGCTTAACACGGTTGTCGCGTCAAGGAAGCTGAATGTTGTTGCAGGTGCCGGGTCAGTAAGGTCGTCGGCCGGCACATAGATAGCCTGAACAGATGTAATACTACCCTGCTTGGTAGATGTGATTCGTTCCTGAAGCGCACCCATCTCAGAAGAAAGAGTAGGCTGATATCCCACAGCAGAAGGCATACGGCCAAGAAGCGCTGAAACCTC
>CAZOPN010000002.1:0-105045 GCA_964581685.1 uncultured Sangeribacter sp.
AATACAGTTATAAACAACGAGTTTACCACCCCATTCTAGAGGAATTTCCTGCTTATCGCGAACGTTAAGCTTGTATTCCTGATGGCCGAATTTATAAGTATCGGGTTCGGGCATTCCTTCGGTATAGGGCTCGATAATGAGATGAACTTCACCGAACTGACCGCTACCACCGGATTGTTTCTTATGACGATAGTCGGCACGTGAGGCCTTTGTGATGGTCTCGCGATAGGGGATTTTCTGCTCAACGAACTCTACGGGAAGTTTCTCGTTGTTTTCGATACGCCATTTGAGTGTGCGGAGGTGGAATTCACCTTGACCCTTTACGAGAGTTTGCTTAAGCTCTTTGGATTGTTCGATAACCCAAGTGGGGTCTTCGGCGTGCATACGCGTCAGGATTCCTGCGAGTTTCTCGGAGTCACTCTCGTTGAGGGGGCGGATTGCTCTTGTATATTTGGGTTGAGGATATTTGATGAAGTCGAACTGATATTCGCAGCCTTTGGCATCAAGGGTATTTCCTGTGCGCACATCTTTGAGTTTAACGGCAGCTCCGATATCTCCGGCTTCGAGACTATCGATCGGGGTGCGGATCTGGCCGCAGACTGTGAAGATCTGTGCAAGACGCTCTTTGCCTCCGCGTGATACATTTTCGAGGTCGTCGCCTGCTTTGAGTGTACCGCTCATTACCTTGAAATAGGAAACTTCTCCGATATGAGGCTCAACAGAAGTCTTGAAGAAGAATACGGAGAGGGGACCATTGGCATCCGGTTTTACCTCAACACCGGTAGTGGTGTGGGGGGCGGGCATTTCGTCTACGAACGGACAAACATTTCCGAGGAATTCCATGAGACGGCGAACGCCCATATCTTTTGCTGCGCTAAGCACGACAACGGGATAGATCGAGCGGTCTACGAGTCCTTTGCGGATTCCTTCGCGCATTTCATCTTCCGAGAGAGTTCCCTGCTCGAAGAATTTATCCATAAGGGTCTCATCGTTTTCGGCAGCTGCTTCCACGAGAATCTGGTTCAGTTCGCGGGCTTTCTCCATCTGGTCTGCCGGGATATCGGAAATTGTGGGCGTGCCGCCGTCAGGACCCCATTCATATTTCTTCATAAGAAGGACATCGATCATGGAGTGGAAACCGGGGCCGGATTCAAGGGGATACTGAATCTGGACTACACGGGGGCCGAAGTGCTCGCGCATCTGCTCCATAACGTTGTCGAAATCAGCTTTTTCACCATCCATCTGGTTGAGAGCGAAGATTACCGGTTTCTTGAGTTTGCCGGTGGTCCGGAAAATATTCTCCGTTCCTACCTCGACACCATATTCGGCATCAACAAGAATAAGACCCATATCACACACTCCAAGTGCTGTATATGCGTTTCCTACGAAGTCGTCAGCTCCCGGGCAGTCGATAATGTTGAGCTTCTTACCGTTGAATTCGGCATTGAAAACAGTGGAAAATACAGAATAGCCATATTCTTTTTCCACCGGGAAATAATCGGAAACTGTGTTTCCGGCTTCCACTGTGCCACGACGTTTTATAACTCCACACTCGTAAATCATCGATTCAGCGAGTGTGGTTTTCCCGGAGCCCTTTGAACCAAGCAGGGCAATGTTTTTGATTTCGTTGGTTTTGTAAATCTTCATACTATTAAAGATTTTAAGGCGTTTTCCAGATGGAGAGTAATGAAAAACCGCGTATGATTAAATGTAATTATTCGTCTTAAGCAGGGAGAGAGCGCTTGAAAACGGTTGCAAATTAGTAAAAATTCTATTCAAATGCTATTACATTTTTATGTTTTGTAACATGATTTTCACTTTAAGGCCCCGCTATGGCATTAATATTTCTTGTGGGATGAGGCCTTGGCTCTTTTTATTATATTTGCAATGCGTTTTGCCGGACAATATATTAAGATGAGTAAACTTGAAAAATTTAATGATAGGAAAGGGGGGATTTATATACATATTCCTTTTTGTCGTCGAAAGTGTCTTTACTGCGATTTTTATAGCGGGAGTCCTAAAACGATTGATATGGATTTCTATATCGACTCCCTTGTGAACGAGTTGAAAGGCAGAGTAAATGAGATGTCCGGATTCCGGCTGCCTACGGTTTATATCGGTGGAGGCACCCCCTCGCTTATTCCTCCTGAAAAATTCAAGCGTCTTGCCGGAGAAATTATATGTTTGGCAGATGCACGGAAAGAGAGCTCATATCCTTCGGAGTTTACGATAGAAGTGAATCCTGATGATGTCACCGACTTTATGGCACAATGTTGGAAAGAGGCGGGTGTGAACAGAATAAGTATGGGTGTGCAAAGTCTTGATGATTCAGAACTCAAGACGATCGGAAGACGTCATGATGCAGCCCGCGCTATCGAAGCTTTCCATATTCTTCGTAAATATTTTGATAATATCAGTCTGGATCTGATGTTTGGTCTGCCGGGACAGACAAGGGAGTCTTTGTGTAAAACTCTCAAGCAATTCATAAGTTTGCAACCTGACCATATTTCTGCCTATTCTCTGATGTTTGAAGAGCGAACGGCTATTACGCGAATGCGTGATATGGGAAAGATTGCGGAGCAGGATGATGAGGATTGTGTGGAGATGTTCCGCCTTGTCTCGCGTATGCTGGCAAATGCCGGCTACGAACGTTATGAGATCTCTAATTATGCGCTTCCCGGACGCCGATCGGTTCATAATTCTTCTTATTGGACGGGAGAACCATATATCGGAATCGGACCATCGGCGCACAGCTACGACGGGAAACGTCTTCGTAGGGCTAATCCTGCTGATATCAGACGTTATCTCGAGGTTTGGGGTAAGGCCTCTGCTGCGGAAGGGTTTATAATAGATGAAATTCTTGATGACGAGGAGTTAAGGGAGGAGATGCTGCTTACGCGCCTACGCACGTCCGAAGGGCTCGATATTGAACAGTATGCCGCGCGTTTCGGGGGAGCGGCCTCTTTTCGTCTCGGATGTGACAGCGCCCCTTTTATAGAAAGAAATGAACTTTGTCTTGAAAGAGGTATGCTTAGGCTCACTGAGGAGGGTGTAATGATTTCCGATGAAATTATCAGTTCTTTAATGTAATATTGCTAAAGTCTCATATTATAAGAGCCCGTTTCAAAAAAATGGGAGTCGGGGCCTTAGTTATTAAATAACTCCTTTGATACCGTAAAAGTGGGGCGTAAAATAAAATATTTTGCAAAGAAGTATTATGTTTTAGAACATATTCATTAATTTTGCAGCGTAAATCAGCATAATTAGTTGAGAATGGCTGAATACGAAAGTAAAATTATCTTTACAAAGATGCAGGGAGCGGGCAACGATTATGTTTATATAGATGCCCGAGAAAATATCCCTTCCGATTTAGAGGAGCTTGCACGCCGGATTAGCGACCGTCACTATGGTGTAGGGGGCGATGGCCTTGTCGCCATAATGAATTCTGACTGCGCTGATTTCAGGATGAGAATGTTTAATGCTGATGGCAGCGAGGCCGAGATGTGTGGCAATGCGTCAAGATGTATTGGCAAATATGTCTACGAAAAAGGTCTGACTGATAAAACTATTGTTACGCTTGAAACCCTTGCCGGCATTAAAACTCTGTCTCTTGACGTTAAAGATGGAAGGGTGATTTCAATAACGGTCGATATGGGAGCTCCAGTACTTATCCCTTCAGAAATACCTGTCATAAGCCGCGATCCGGAAAAGAAAATATCTGAGGAGGAGAGCATTGAAGGAGAAGTTTTTAAAATTACAGCTGTCAGCATGGGGAATCCTCATGCTGTTATTTTTGCAGACGAACTTACCGATAAGCTTGTGCTGGAAGCCGGGGCCCGACTTGAGGTGGCGGAGATCTTTCCAAAGCGGGCAAATATTGAATTTGTAACTGTTCGTGACCGCAATCATATATCTATGCGTGTATGGGAGAGAGGAAGCGGAGAAACGCTTGCCTGCGGCACCGGGGCGTGTGCAGCTGTTGTAGCCTGCGTACTCAACGGTCTTGCCGACCGTAAAGTTACGGTTCAGCTTACGGGAGGTCGTCTTGAAATCGAATGGGATGAAAAGACGGGACATGTTTTCCTTTCCGGTGGAGCCGAATTTGTTGCAGACGGTATATATTACTATAAGAAGTCGCATGGCTTCGAAGAGTTTCCGCAGTCAAAAAAATAATTAAGGTCAGAAAATGAATATAAACGAGAATTTTGAGAAATTACCGGAAAGCTATCTGTTCTCTACCGTGGCTCGCCGGTTGAAAGAATTCCGAGAGTGGAATCCGGAGGCTGACGTTATAAGGATGGATATAGGCGATGTAACGCGTCCGGTTGCCGGCTGCGTGCTCAAGGCTATGCATGAGGCTGTGGATCAAATGGGTGATTCCGTTTCTTTCCGTGGCTATGGGCCGGAGCAAGGGTATGAGTTTCTTCGCGAAGCGATTGCCGAAAATGATTATAGAGGCCGCGGAATAAATATATCGGCTGAAGATATCTTCATTAGTGACGGAGCCAAGAGTGACCTTGGAAATCTGAGTGATATCTACGACTCTGAAAGCATAATTGCCGTGGCTGATCCGGGCTATCCGGTATACGTGGATTCTAATGTTATTGGCGGTTATGGAGGCGACTTTATCGACGGACGTTTCTCAAACATCGTATATCTCGACTGTACTCAGGAGAACGGCTTCCTGCCGCAAGTGCCCGAGTTGCACGCCGATGTTGTGATTCTCTGTTCTCCATCCAATCCTACAGGGGCATGTTTTAGTCGGGGTCAGCTGCATGAATGGGTGGAATATGCAAAGCGTAACAGATCGCTTATTGTTTTTGATTCAGCTTACGAGGCCTTCGTGAGAGATGAGAATATCCCACGGTCGATCTATGAGATTGAAGGAGCTGAGGAAGTGGCGATTGAGGTGAGGAGTTTTTCAAAGACTGCCGGTTTTACCGGTTTGCGTTGCGGGTATACGGTGGTGCCTTCTGCACTTAGGGGTTACGACCGTGAGGGCAACGCCGTTTCACTACGAAAGTTGTGGTTACGCCGTCAGACCACAAAATTTAACGGTGCGTCATATATTATTCAATATGGAGCGGCAGCCTTATACACAGAGGAGGGCCGCAAATCAATAAAAGAGAATATCGATTATTATTTGCGTAATGCGCGCATCATTCGACGTGCGATGCAGGAGATCGGTTTCGACGTGACGGGAGGGGAGAATTCTCCATACGTGTGGGCACGCAGCGGTTCGGAAGCCGGTTCGTGGGAAATTTTCGGCTATCTGCTCGAGAAGGCTGCGGTTTCGTGTACGCCGGGTATAGGATTCGGTAGAAACGGGGAGGGTTGTATACGCCTTACGGGTTTTAATACATACGAGAAGACCCTTGAGGCAATGGAAAGAATAAAAAGCCTAAAGCTGGGCTAATAAAATAAAAATAATTATGTCAGATTTAAGATTCAAAAGTGTGGAGGAGGCCGCCGGTCGCAAAGCTGTGAAAGTGGCTCTTCCCGAGGAGAGAGTGGAGAAGTATTATGGCAAACAGGTGTTCAACCGCCAGAAGATGTTTGAATATCTTCCCAAAAAGACGTATGATTCTCTCGTTAAGGCTATCGACAACCGTGAATCCCTAAGCAGGGAGATTGCCGACAGTGTGGCCGACGGGATGAAACGTTGGGCGATCGATAACGGTGCGCGCCATTATACACACTGGTTTCATCCTCTCACCGGCAGCACCGCAGAGAAGCATGACGCATTTGTGGAGCATGACGGCAAAGGGGGAGTTGTGGAGAAATTCAATGGTAAGCTGCTCGTTCAGCAGGAACCGGATGCTTCCAGTTTTCCTAATGGCGGAATCAGAAATACGTTTGAGGCCCGTGGTTATTCGGCCTGGGATATATCATCTCCGGCCTTCATCATAGGCAACACATTGTGTATCCCGACGGTGTTTATTTCTTATACCGGAGAGAGCCTTGACTATAAGACTCCTCTGTTACGTTCGCTCAACAGTATTGATAAGGCTGCCACCAAGGTTGCTCGCCTTTTCAATCCGGAGGTAAGTCATGTGGAATGCTTTCTGGGGTGGGAGCAGGAGTATTTTCTGGTTGATGAGGCTCTCTATGCGGCACGTCCCGACCTGGTGATGACCGGACGGACTCTTATGGGGCATGAATCGGCAAAGAATCAACAGCTCGAAGACCATTATTTCGGTTCTATTCCGAGCAGGGTGGAGGCTTTTATGCTTGATCTGGAAACGGAGGCACATAAACTGGGTATTCCGGTGAAGACACGCCATAATGAGGTTGCTCCCAATCAGTTTGAGCTGGCTCCTATTTATGAGGAGTGCAATCTGGCTAATGATCATAATCTTCTGCTGATGTCGGTGATGGAAGAGGTGGCAAAGCGTCATAACTTCCGCGTTCTTCTTCATGAAAAACCATTTGCCGGTATCAATGGCAGCGGAAAACATAATAACTGGAGTCTTGGCACAGACAAGGGTGATATGCTTTTCTCTCCCGGCAAGACTCCTATGGAGAATCTTCGCTTCATAACTTTTGTGGCAAATGTTATGGCCGCCGTCCATAAGCATAATGCTCTTCTTAAGGCTTCGATCATTAATGCTACGAATGCCCACCGTCTCGGAGCTAATGAGGCTCCTCCGGCCATTATTTCCATGTTCCTGGGTTCGCAGCTTTCTGCAATTCTGGATGCTGTGGAGAATTCTGAAGGAGATGAGACGATCATGGTGAAAGGGAAGGAAGGAATGAAGCTTGATGTTGCTCAGATTCCGGAGCTGATGATTGATAATACCGACCGTAACCGCACGAGCCCGTTTGCATTTACTGGTAACCGCTTCGAATATCGTGCCGTGGGTTCGTCGGCTAATTGCGCCTCTGCTCTTATTGCTCTTAATGCTGCCGTCTCCAACCAGCTCAATGAGTTTGCCGACAGGGTGAACCGTCGTATTGAGAAGGGCGAGAAGCTGACTATTGCCGTTCTCGATGAGGTAAGAGATCTTATAAAGGCATCGAAAGCTATTCATTTTGACGGAAACGGCTATAGCGATGAATGGAAGGAGGAAGCCGCGCGTCGCGGGCTGGATACGGAAACTTCGGCTCCTCTGATGTATGATTCTTATCTTCTTCCTTCGAGCATTGAGATGTTTGAGAAGTCGGGTGTTCTCTCACGTAAGGAAATTGAAGCCCGTAACGAAGTGAAATGGGAGATGTATACAAAGAAGATTCAGATTGAAAGCCGCGTACTCGGCGATCTTGCCATCAACCATATCATTCCGGCTGCCATACGTTACCAATCGTTGCTGCTTGATAATGTATATAAGATCAAGCAACTTTTCAGCGATGACAAGTCGGATAAGATTGCGGCGCAGGATCTCGCTTCAATAGAGTCGATCAGCGAACATGTATCGGCCATCAAGAGCGGGGTGGCAGCTATGGTAGACGGACGTCGTAAGGCAAACCGTATTGAATCGGAGAGGGAAAAGGCAATCGCATATCATGACGATGTGTGTCCGCGCATGGAGGAGATCCGCTATCATATCGATAAGCTTGAGCTTATGGTGGACAATGAGATCTGGCCTCTTCCCAAATATCGTGAGATGCTCTTTATCCGCTGATTTCTTATCCGATTCCTTTATCTTATGAAAATGTAGTTAAGGGATATAACTGAAAAAAGCGAGAGGCTGTGTCAAAATTAAAAATTTTGGCTCGGCCTCTTAAGGTGTGTAAGAATGGGTAAGATGCAAGGCGCTGAGGATGAGGCCAAAGGGAGCATACATAAGTATGTGACCGAAGCCGAATTCCGAAAGCAACACAGCAGATTGCCCATTATGACACACCGTCCCGTTGTCTAAGGCCCCATTTTTGAAATGAGGTCAGTGGCTTGATTAATTTCCATTGGAAATATGGGAGTTTTTTATGATTGTTTGTTATCTTTGCACAAAATTTTGAATAAGACTTCATTTTATGAAATGTGGTCTAAGGAGTTTTCCTGTAAAAAATAGCTATGCGTAACAAAAATCTGTCGAAATTATATTTCAGCGCAACTGAAACTACAAAGACTTGTGTCGATGGCGTTGCTTCGGCTATGGAGATGCCGGTTGCTTTTTCCGCTAATTTAGCAGATAGGAACCATGCTGAGGTCCCTGAATTTTCCGAAGGAGATACAGTTATAGTCGCTTCCCCGGTCTATGGAGGCAGACTCCCGGAATTGATGGTAGAGAAATTGAAAGAGGTGAAAGGAGGAGGTGCGTGTGCTATAGCGATGGTGGTCTATGGAAACCGCGACTATGACGATGCTCTTCTTGAACTGGCCGACACATTGACCGAGCAGGGCTTCAGAATTATAGGAGCGGCAGCTTTTGTAGCCCAACATTCCATATTTCCTAAAGTTGCTGCCGGACGTCCGGATACCACCGACAAGGTGCGTCTGGCAGAGTTCGGACGCCGTTGCCGGAAATTGCTCGACAAGGGAATATTCAGGGAATTACAGATAAAGGGTAAGCGTCCGTATAAGAAATATTCGGGTGTGCCGGTGCATCCGGTCGGAAAAGAGTCGTTATGTGTTTCTTGCGGAATGTGTGCGGAGCTATGTCCTGCTGAAGCTATCGATAGAGAATCTCCGTGGGAGACGGATGCTGACAGGTGTATCTCTTGCGGTCGCTGCATAAAGGTTTGCAAGGAATCAGCGCGCCGTTATGAAGGGATAAAGTATTCAATGCTGGGCACTATTTTCAAGTCGATGGTCTCAAAGAGAAAGGAAGCGGAATTTTTTCTATGATTCCTCAGTTGAAATGTAATAAACAAACGCGCCCATGAAGTCTAAGACTCTTTGGGCGCGTTTGTTTATTTATTATTCTTGCGAAATGCATTCCAAAGGATATACACCACACACAAGCCTCCAAGAGCATATCCGGCCCACGTGAGATATCGGTTGTATTCCTCTACTTTTTCAAATAGTTCTGCGGGAGAGACATGGAGAGACAGCCAATATCCGAGAGAGGCGAGAATAGCATTCCATACAAGTGCACCCAAAGCTGTGAAAATGGCGAATTGGGCTACGTTCATTCCGGAGATTCCGGCAGGTATTGAAATAAGCTGACGGATTGCCGGTATCAACCGTCCTATAAATGTGGATATGGCTCCATGTTTGTCAAAATATTTTTCGGCCTTGTCCACTTTCTCACGGTTTATGAGGCAGGCATGTCCCAAACGGCTGTCAGCAAATTTATATACTACGGGACGTCCGATCCATAAGGCAATATAATAGTTGATGAAGGCTCCGGCCAAAGCTCCAAGAGTTGCCACGATTACTACCATGAAAATATTCATGTCGCTCCCGGCTCCGGCGTTTGTACACGCCAGGTAGGCTGCAGGGGGAACAATCACTTCCGATGGGAACGGAATAAACGAACTTTCAATTGTCATGAAGATAAAGACAAACAGATAGCTCGCATGGTCGATAAACCATTGGAAGAACTGGCTGGCATCGAATATGGCCAGGGGGATCATGTCAAGCATACTTTACGTATCTATAAAATTAAACAAAGTCAGCTTTCTATATTTATTCGTTTGGGAGAATACCGATTTCCCGGAACATTCCGGCATAATACTCAGCTTTTTTCTCTATCGACATGGGATAAGCCCGGCTTGTGGATGGCATACGCCATATCTTAAGACCGGTTTTATCAACTTTCATCTCTCCCATCTTAGGAATATCCGTACCGGTTATTTCGGCTATTACACCGGCGGCTTTTTCGCCTGTTGTGGCTACCGCATGGCAATCAGGCATTTCTGAAAGAAGAGCTGAGAGAGGCACCGGTTCAAGAATTTCAAGAAATTTGTCGGATGCGTTTCCCTTAAGACGTCTTATTTTACGGGCAGTATCGTTGAGAGCAATGTGATGTTGGGTCATTAGCGCTTTGACCTCATCAAGCCGAAAACATTTTTTCTCTTTGTCGAAGAGCGCATCTTTATTATTGAGAAATATAAGACCCATAATCCTCCAAAAATCATTCTGTGGGTTGGGATAATAGAAATCCATGCTCCAGCGATGATTGCCCGGGGGGAATGTGCCCATAATAAGCACTTTGGCTTTGGGCGGGATAAAAGGTTCCCAGGGGTGGATCTCAATTTCTCTGTTTTCCATATTTTGTTTGTTATTTGGCGGCGGTTACGTTGGCTGCTTTGAGGATATTGTTTGCGAATTCAGTTACGGCTGCGCGTGTTTCATCATCTACGGATTGCTTGTAGATCAGAGTGGCGGAGGGATCAATCCCGAGTCGTTCGGCGTAAGTTGATAATTTACCGGTGACGGCCCCTTTGGCCCATGTATATCCTCCGAAGAAACCGAGAACTTTATTCTTTATTTCGCGTGTCACCATAGCTATCATGAAGGTATCGACAGGGGGCATAAGCGTCATTGAATATGTTGCGCTTCCAACGATGAGGATTTCATAACGGAAGGCATCAGATATCATATCGCTCATCGATGAATGCGAAGCATTGTGGATTATTATTTTTTTAACCCCTTGTGCGGAAAGGCGACGTGCTATCATCTCAGCAACTTCAGCCGTATTTCCATACATTGAACCGTATATAATCACGGCACCGGGCTCACTTCGATATGCGGCTAACCCCTTAACGATTTCCATCACTTCAGGAATTTTTTCATTCCAGACCGGACCATGGGTTGAGCATATATATTCAATAGGAAGGTCTTTAAGTTTTTCGAGGGCTTTCTCGACAAAACGTCCATATTTGCCGACGATATTTGAATAATATCGGTACATTTCACGTATATAGACATCGGTATCCATATCGCGGTCGATCAAGCCTCCATTGAGAGCACCAAATGTTCCGAACGCATCTCCTGAAAAAATCAGACGTGCGTCCTCGACATAGGTCATCATGGTTTCGGGCCAATGGACCATTGGGGTGAGATAGAATTTAAGGATGCGTCCTCCGAGATCGATACTATCACCATCTTTTATCTCAAGGAAGCGATTGTCGTCGACATGATAGAAGCCTTTTACCATTTCTATAGTCTTGGAATTACCGACAATCTTGAGGTCAGGATAAGCTGCTGCAACCTCACGAATTGAACCTGAATGATCGGGTTCCATGTGGTTAATCACCAGATAGTCGATTTTTGCTCCTTTTGTAATGGTGTCAATATTGTTGAAAAATTCGCGAACCTCATCTACAGAAACAGTGTCGATAAGAGCAACCTTTTCCGTGCCTACAGCAATATAGGAGTTATAGCTCACACCATTGGGAAGAGGCCAAAGAGCTTCAAAACGATGGGTTACTCTGTCGTTCACTCCGACGTAGAAGATATTTTTAACAATTTCTCTGATATTCATAGTGGTTTTTATTTCAAAGTTGGCGTAATTTTAACATCTGTTTATAATATTAACATCCGGAAGCGCGCTGTGTTTAGGTTTCTTTCAAAAAAATGTAAGTGAACCGCGAACTTGATTAGGCAAAAATAGAAAAAAGTTTGTAAATTTGTTGCCATGAAAGTAGCTTTAATAACGATTTTGCTGCTGGTGGTTTCGAATGTTTTCATGACCTTTGCATGGTATGGCCATCTGAAGCTGTCGCAGTCGGGTGTTTCCAAGAGTTGGCCGCTTATTGTTGTAATACTCATATCGTGGGGGATTGCCTTAGTTGAATATTGCTTCATGATTCCGGCAAACCGCATGGGCTTTAAGGATAACGGAGGCCCCTTTACACTTTTCCAACTTAAGATCTTACAGGAGGTGATCACCCTTGCAGTGTTTACGGTGATAGCCATGATCTGTTTCCAGGGACAGAAATTACATTGGAATCATATTGCGTCTTATCTTTGTCTTATAGCCGCAGTCTTTTTTGCATTCTTACCAAATAAATGAAATTATTGATCGCACCGGTCCAGGGTCATACTGATGCAGCCTGGCGACATTTCCATTCCCGTCATTTTGGCACGGGATATACTTGTTTCACACCCTTTATCCGACTCGAAAGGGGCGAATTCCGCGTTAAGGATCTAAAAGATCTCCACTCTCCGTTAAACGAGGGCCGGGAGGTGATTCCTCAGGTAATCTTCCGTAACTGTGAAGAGCTTGATTTGCTTTTGAAAGGACTTCAGAAAGAGGGTGTCACAAAGGTGGATCTGAATACGGGATGTCCATTCCCACTGCAAACAGCAAAAGGACGTGGTGCGGCTTTTATAAGGAATAAGGATGAATTCTCACGTTTGCCTGATATGCTGAGACAATATGACGATATAGAATTTTCTCTCAAGATGCGTCTCGGTATGGAATGCGTGGATGAATGGCGGGAGGTTGCCGGTTTTATAAATGCCATGCCTTTAACCCATGTTACGCTGCATCCGAGAGTGGCTAAGCAGCAGTATGGCGGGGAACCGGATTATGATTCATTCAGAGCTTTTCTTGAACAATCCGTGCACCCGGTGATATATAACGGTGATATAAAGACACCGGAGGATATTCGCGAGGTTTCAGAACGCTTCCCGGATATAGCCGGAATAATGGCAGGCCGA
Source organism: uncultured Sangeribacter sp. (assembly GCA_964581685.1). Lineage (GTDB taxonomy): Bacteria > Bacteroidota > Bacteroidia > Bacteroidales > Muribaculaceae > Lepagella. Next base: position 12,551 of record CAZOPN010000002.1, read on the forward strand.
GGTATTTTGGCGCGACCCTCGCTGTTTGAGGAATATGAGGCAGGAGAAAACTATTCTAAGGAAAAGAGGTTAAACGGATTGCTGAGATTTCATGCCGATCTTTTGCATCATTACGAATCGACATTATGTGGCGATAGCCAGATTCTTTCAAAAATTAAGCCTTTCTGGGAATATTCAGAGGAGGAGATCGGACGTAAAGCCTGGAAACAGATTAAAAAGGCTTCCAATATGGCTAAATACCATACGGCTGTTTCACTTGTAGGACTTTAACCTATGCAATTTGACGAGATCGAAGTCGCTTCATATAAAATAAAAACTGAGGGTTTTCGATAGTATAGTTATTCGTCATATTCTTTATTAGTATCAGTGGCGTTCCGTTTATATTTGGAATGAATTGAACCATTTGCAGTTATGGGATGTTATAAAAATACGTAACTTGCTTTACGTATAATTTTGACTTTTTTTCGAAACTATAATCTTAAAAACTGATACTATGTCTTATAAAATTGAAGAAATTGAAGGAATCGGTAGTGTTTATGCCGAAAAACTCGAATCAGTCGGAGTTAAAACAACTGAAGATCTTCTTGAACGCGCCTCTTCCAAGAAGGGCCGTGAGAAACTTGCTGAGGAAACAGGAATCTCCGAGAAGTTGATCCTGAAATGGGCGAATCATGCGGATCTTTTCCGGATCAAGGGCATTGCCGGGCAGTTTGCTGAATTGCTTGAAGCAGCCGGAGTAGACACTGTTAAGGAACTTCGTCATAGAGTTCCTGCCAATCTCCACGCTAAATTGGTGGAGGTAAACGATGCAAAAAATCTTTGTAATCGTGTTCCTTCAGAAAGCGAAATAGCGAAAATGGTAGAACAGGCCAAAGAGCTTGAACCGCGCATGACTTATTAAAAGCTTTGTATCGGCTCTCTGATAAAGCCGATGTTACAAGCAATACGGAACGTTCTAACAAATAAACCGTATTCCAAAAAGAAGATAGGCAACTTTTGGAATGCGGTTTATTTATTGATATATTCCTTGTCAGACAATGAGGTCGTAAATCGCCCAACAGATAATTGAGGCGACGAAAATCACAATAAAGTATCGTAGAGGCTTAGACTTTATAATTTTGTATTTGTCGCAAAGCAAAAATAGCAGCTCCGCTACCACTGCAATTATAATGTAAACATACCAATGTTTGATCATGATGAGCTTGATGTTTTCTTATTAGACGAATAAATATGGAAAAAATTACATTGAGCGAGTAATGGCCAGCGCAGCTTTAAATTTTTCGGCCCCGGCAACACTTACTTAAGAGTCAATGTTTTTTATACTTATAACGATTATTTGTGTATTCCTTGTTTACGCGATATACCAATAGGCCCACAAGCACAGCGAATACCGTGGCAAACACCCCCGCACATCCACGCATAATCAAAATCGTTTTTATTGGAAGATCCTCTATCCAAAATGCAATACATAGAAGAAGGATTATCGCAATTGTTATAAAACCTAAGGCTACATATTTTAAACGCCGGTTTTGAGGTGTATTATATAAATTCCTCACGTCTCCGCGTTCATGCCGGTAATTATTCAAGTATTTATTCATTTTTCTTTGTTGAAGATCATACTATATTCCGAAGAAAAAGGGACAAAAGACACTGAGTGCGATGATAATACCTATAATGTAACGCATAAATCGAAATGTCACTCTCTTTTTCAACCATTCAGAATCGGCTATTCCGACACCGATGAACGTGCCGATCATTGCTGTTATAACTGATAAAAATACTCCTTCTGCCATATTTTTTATAAGTTGAGGCCTTAATTATTTCTTAATTAACTCGAGAGCTTTTTCAATCACATTGTCATTGCCAAAGATTACGCTTTCGGTTTCTTCAACAACGACATCAGGCTGAATACCCACTCCGATGAATTCCGTTCCGTCGGCAAGCTTTTCGTGTCGTGTGCATATCCTACCGTAATATCCCCACCCCAAATCAATGAAAATCGGGCTGCCTGTACTTCCGCCCGTAGGAGTTCCGATCACCTTGCCGCGTTTGGCATTTTTGAAAAGTACGGTAAAATTCTCAGCAGATGAGAAAGTCGAGCCATTAACCAGCAATACTATCGGCTTATCGTATTTCGGTATATCGTTTGGATGCGAGATACAGAACGGAACAATTGAATCAGATGCAATAACTTCACGTTCCCATTTCTTGCCCCAAGAAGCGTATGCAGCTTCATATTTAGGTGTTTCCCACGAAGCTTGCGGTATGGTGTCGGTAGCAAGCAACATCATGATCAAGTCTCCAACCTGACTATATCCGCCCGTATTGTCTCGGATGTCAATGATCAAGCCCTCAGTTGGAACGATTTTTTGCTCAAACATATCGCCAAAAGCCTTTATATCCGAATCACTTAATCGAAAACTCGGGATTCTCAAAAGTCCGATATTTCCCGGAAGTGTGTCAAACTTAATCGACATATCCGGGTTTACGATTCCCCAAGGGGATTGACGGTTATCTGTGATATCGAAAGATTTGCCATTGCCATTTTTAAAAGTCAGCTTAACAGGCACACCACGGTAACCTTTTGTCAGATTCACTGAATTGAACGCATACGTATTAGACCATTGTGTAGTGGATGACGGTATATAAGGCACTACGTATTGATTGCCATATTCGATAACCGGTATATCATTTATGGCAATGAGTTCTGTTCCTCTCCTAACACCTTTCCGGGTATATTCATCTGAAAATACTTCGGTAATGAAAACCTTGTTGCCGATTCTCTTCTGACTTATTGGGGCATAAGTTACATCTGCATTGAACCCGATGCCTGTATGTCCGTCTTTCAGAAGATTGGCAAAAAGCTGAAGTTTGTCGCTAAATTCTTCATCGGTTTTTGTGTTAATAAGATTTGGAAGCAGTTCACGGCAAATACTATCGTAGTTCTGCTCAAATTTGCCATATCCGGCAAAATTATATTTCACTTCCGAAGCGAAGCGGGTTGCAATAGCTGCTTTTTGATAAGTCTCGAGATCGTTTTTTGCTGCTGCCAATAGGCCTATTAAGGTTGGGATAAGCGTTGCCAAAAGACGTAAATGTTGTAAATGTCTCATAACTAATTTTATTAAACGTTTGTGGCAAATTTACCGCTATTTCTCACTATGGCAAACTACACAACCTTACAACAGGAATCGTAATCAACTGATTGACATGAGTGTTTATTTTTATTTTCTTACCATTTCCAACATACACTCTTACTATGCAAAATATGATAAGTAAAGTTCTTTATTCTGACTATCGCTTTTTAAGATGGCACTTTTCAATCGGGATTTATAGACGTAAATATTTCTCAGCTCAGTGTCCTGAAAGATACTGATTGATTGTAAAGATAGTCCGCAAAAGAGAAAAAGCGCAAGGCGACGTTGGGTAGCTGAAATTTTTGGGAAGTCTTTGTCAAAATGAGACATAAGATTATCATTAGTTGTATTGACGATTTCCTCTATTTTTTTCAATGACTCAGGGGAGCAAAAATTATCAATAGCCATTTTTGCTTCTGTAAATATTCTTTTTTGCTCCTGTGACGTCTCTTTGCATTCAAAATAAGCGGAAGCGAGTTTATCAATTGTATTGAATGGTTTTCTTAAAAGTATAGATATTTTTTCGGCGACTACATCATGTTTACGCTGATTTTCAAAAAGATTGTTTTCCAGGTTCTGAAGCCTAAGCAGATTATTTTCATTTTCCACTCTTAATAGCTTATTCCGTTTCCTAAAGAAAATAATTCCTCCAATCATCAGAAGCACTAAAATAACAAGAGCAAAAATAAGTTCCAATGTCCGCAGTTTGTTTGTTTGAATTTTTTTCCATGCTGACTGTGTAACCGAGTCATATTTCATATTCAGTGCGAGGCTTGACTCAGCTATTTTTCGTCCCTCATAATCAATATTGGCAGCTTTAGTGCGCAGACTGTCAATAAGAGGCAATTCTGATTTTCGATCCAGTCGCTCCAATATATCGTATTGGACATTACGACATAAATACTCATCCGTGTAATTATGAGGTAAAGCGAGTGCCTTATTTATGAGAAGCTCGGCACTATCAAGCCTATTGATGTGAATATATGCTCTTGCCCAATGTGCGAGCGTATTGGAAGAAATACTGTCTATATCATATATCTCATTCCACATTTCAATAGCTTCACGACTTCGATCATTTTCATCGAGTGTACGGGCGAGTTGATCAAGAAAATATACTTTGTAGCTTTCTGTGGAATATGTAATAACATCTTGCTTCATTGAAAGCATGGAATCAAGCATAGTCTTATAGTCTCTCTTTACCGCCAAAGCGCCCACAATAGCCATTCGAGCGTCAATGCTTTGCTTTTTATAACCCAATTCGTTGAAAAGATGCAAGGATTTGTTGGCATAATATTCGCCGACTGTGCCATTGAACCCATCGGAATATACTTTGGAAAGATAAAAGTAAATGAAAGGTAAATCTTGTTTGTCATTGAGTTGGGATGCAAGAAACTCTGCGTCTTTCAATAATTCAAGCCTGATGACCGGGTTTCCATTAGCCTTTGCCAATTCCGATTGGATTATTAGTGATTTAACCTCATCAGTGTTGCCCTTCCCATTAAAAGCGGAGGTTGCGCGTCCGAAATCTGTCGGTGAGATATCTATCGGTTGTACGTAGATTATTGCAAGATATGCTTGTAATAAAGCCCTTCGCTCCTTTTGACTCTCAGTTATGCTGAGAGTATCCATTTCTGATAATGCTTCAAAAGACTTGTCAGGATTTTTAATCAACATTTCATTCACATGGTCCAATGTTCTGTCCGCTTTAGAACATGAACACAATAACAATAGGACCAATATCAACAGACCGAAATTAGTTTTCATCTTTTTTAAGCATTTCAAATAAATCATAGAGGCTGCGCCAAAATTTTTATTTTGGTACAGCCTCGTTATGTTAAGTTGTGACTTCTTTAATTTACTGAAATATTTTATCAGAAAGGAAGGTCGTCGCTATCATCACTGCTGGCAAAAGGATCTCCGGCGGGAGTTCCACTCTGGGCCGGTTGCACCATCTGTTGCTGAGGTGCATTGTAACTGCCTGCATTCTGAGAGGCATCCATCTCACGAGCTGCATAAACACTGACATCGGTATACCAGTTACCATTGTATTCCCGACTCTCGATATCAACTGATACTATATAGTCCTTGCCCGGCTCCATGTGAATATTATTGACTCTGTCGCCGAAGGCCTGAACTTTTATTTTCTTGGGGAAGCGATCGAATGTTTCAAGAACCCATTCCTGTTTCTGCCAGGGAGAACCGGCTCTTGATGTTCCGGTTTTCAGATCTAATTTCTGAATTATTTTACCTTGGATTTCCATTATATATTCCTAAGTTGTTGTGGCATAGCATCAAAGATGATGTTGCCTGGTTAAAATATTTCTTATTGCAAAGTTAGCAATTTTCAGATGAAATAAAAAATTTTATGCAGGAGACGGTGTCTTAAATTTTATTTCTATCTTTTGTCGACCGATTTCAGGAAATTGATTGCTTCATGCGGATCGGAAGCATTAAAGACGTAGCTTCCGGCCACAAGAATATCTGCGCCTGCTTCTGCCAGCCGGGGAGCAGTCATGGCATTCACTCCACCGTCAATCTGAATTTTAGCTCTTGATTGCTTGCGATCAATCAGCTCTCGAAGCCGACACGTTTTTTCGATGGTATTTTCAATAAATTTCTGACCGCCGAATCCCGGTTCGACCGACATAAGAAGCACCATATCGACCTCACCAATTATGTCTTCAAGGGTTGAGACAGGAGTGGACGGACAAAGCGTGATTCCGGCTTTCATCCCGGCTTTATGAATATCGGCTACAGTGCTATATAGATGCATACATGCTTCCTGATGGATATTCATGTATTCGGCTCCAAGGTCTTTTACGTGCGAAATCCATTTTTCGGGTTCGACAATCATCAGATGGACATCAAGCGGTTTCTTACATATTTTCGCAACCGGTTTAAGCACCGGGAACCCGAAGGATATGTTTGGCACAAACACACCATCCATAACATCGAGATGCAACATGTCGGCTTCTGATGTATTGATCATTTCAATGTCGTGGCGCAGATCAGTAAAGTCTGCTGCCAACAAAGAGGGGGATACAAGCATTTCGCTGAGTTTTATGGTTAAGATTCAGAAGGTTTAATCATATTGAGAAATTCATCTTCGGAGATAATCGGAATACCGAGCTGGTTGCATTTTTCGAGTTTGGCCGGCCCCATATTCTCTCCGGCAAGAACAAAAGATGTCTTTTTAGAAATGCTTCCTACGTTTTTCCCTCCTTCTGCGGCTATGATATCCTTATATTCATCGCGGCTATGATGAGAGAAGGTTCCGGAGATAACAATCGATTTTCCTTCCAGACTTGTACCGGCAGGACGAAGTTTGTCATCATCGACTTTGAGCTGAACACCGGCAGCCCGGAGTTTTTCAATATTCTCGATATTGACCGGTTCACGCAAGAATTCATATATATTTTTAGCGATGATTGGTCCTATGTCCGGGATTGCGGCCAATTGTTGTTCATCCATCTCCATCATTGCGTCCATGCTTATAACGGCCCGTGCAAGACGCTTGGCGGTTGTCTCTCCGACATTAGGAATAGATAGGGCATAGATCACTCTTTCAAACGGAACGTTGAGGGAGTCTTGGATTCCTTTGATAATTCGGGCAGCCGATTTCTCTCCAATACGGTCAAGTTTGGAAAGATCTTCCGCTTTAAGAGAGTATATCTGTCCAATATTTTCTACAAGCCCGTTTTCATACAGCAACTCTGCCGTTTCCTCTCCTATCCCATCAATATTCATCATCCTCCGGGCACAGAAATGTTCAATTCGGCCCGTAATCTGAGGTCGGCAGCCATATTTATTTGGACAGCACCAGGCCGCTTCTCCGAAGATACGCGTGAGGGGAGTGCCGCACACCGGACAGTTGGTGACAAACTCAATCTTCGGAGCATTCGGTTGGCGTAGGGATGTATCGACCCCGGTTATCTGCGGAATGATTTCTCCGGCCTTTTCAACATAAAGGGAATCGCCCTCATGAATATCAAGTTCCTGCATGATATCATCATTGTGCAGCGAGGCTCTTTTAACAATTGTTCCTGAAAGTTGCACAGGTTCGAGGTTGGCAACCGGAGTAACGATGCCCATTCTCCCCGTCTCAAACGAAACGAAACGGAGAGGAGTGCATGCCCGCTCCGGATTGAACTTGAAAGCAACGGCCCAGCGTGGAGATTTTGCGGTATACCCGAGATTAAGTTGCTGACGCAATGAATTCACTTTAAATACAAGACCGTCTGTTGCAACGGGGAGTTCCTTTCTGTGAGTGTCCCAATAGTCAATATATTCATCGATCTGTTCAAGGGTATGCATTTTTGCCATAGCCTTCGACACCTTAAACCCCCAATGTTCGGCGGCAAGCATATTGTCATAGTGATTATCAGCCGGAAGATTATCGCTTAGGAGATAGTAAAATCGTGCGTCGAGATGGCGGCGTGCCACTTCTCGCGGATCCTGCATCTTTAATGTACCGGAGGCAGCATTACGCGGATTTGCAAATAAAGGTTCTTCATTATAAGCGCGTTCGGCATTCAGTTTTTCAAAGACTGCCCATGGCATAAGGATCTCTCCGCGGATTTCGAATTCCTCAGGCCAGTCGCCGGGAAGGAGTTGCAAAGGAATACTCCTGATTGTCCTGACGTTAGCCGTAACATCATCGCCCTGTGTGCCGTCACCACGTGTTACAGCTCTTACCAGTCGCCCGTTACGATAGGTGATCGAAATAGAGGTGCCATCGAATTTCATCTCTCCGACAATGCTGAATTCTTCTCCTTCAAGCGCTTTTTTCATACGTCCGAACCATTCGTCGACCTCCACAATAGAATACGTATTTGAAAGCGACATCATCGGGCGTTCATGGACAACGTGATCAAAACCTTTTGTCAGATCAGATCCCACACGTTTTGTTGGTGAATCCGGATCGGCAAATTCCGGATATTCCGCTTCAAGGCGTTCGAGTTCCTTAAGCATCATGTCAAATTCGCGATCGGAAATTTCCGGCGAATTCATAACGTAATAGTTATGATTATGGCGGTTGATCTGTTGCCTCAGATCATCGATCTGTTCTTTGGGTGTCATAGTGGATTATATGATGACTTCTTCCGAATTCGAGTCGTCAGAAATCTGTTTTTCGTTGATATAGATTTTGGGAGGATATGCTACATTCCATAGGAACAGGGCCTGAGGAGGCATGGAGGTCCCTGCACATCCACGGTTGCGCGCGTTAATAATATCGCGAAATTCCTCTGTCGAAAGTTTGCCGCGTCCGACATCGACGAGTGTACCGACAACGGCTCTTACCATATTACGAAGGAATCTGTCGGCACGGATTATGAACACAGCTCCCGGAACTCCGAATGTATTCTCCCAGTTGCGCCAGCAAGCTTCGCGCACATCGCATATATTTGTCTTGACATCGGTATGAAGTTTTGCAAATGAGGTAAAATCCCGAGTATCAAGCAGAAGATCGGCCGCTTCGTTCATAGCGTCAATAGAGAGGGGAGAGGGAGAATGCCACGAACTGTCTTTAAGAAAAGGAGACTTACAGAAAGTAACGAAGTAACGGTATTCCCTTTCAACGGCGTCGAAACGGGCATGCGCATCGGGTGAAACCTGAATAATATCTTCCACGGCTATTGCCGGGCCACAAAGTCGGTTGAGCGATATAAGGAAACGTTTCTTATCGGCAGGAAACGTATCCAGGTCGAGATGTGCATACATTATGCGGGCATTCACTCCGGTATCAGTGCGTCCGGCACCGACAACAGACACCTGACGACGTAACATTGTCGAAAGGGCATCCTCCAGAGTTTGCTGCACGCTGACGGCATTCGGCTGAGATTGCCAGCCATGGAACGATGCTCCGTTATAAGAAAGCTTCAGGAAGCAGCGCATCGGTATCAGTCTCGTTCAAGGTATGTGATACCATAAAGTCCGGATCGGTAATTATTGAGGAATTGGCGTCCCTCTTCCGGTGTGATCACACCACGTTTCATTGATGCCGTAACCCACGCTTCAAGATTCCTTACCAATTTCTTAGGATTATATTCCACATAATCGAGCACATCGGCCACTGCCTCTCCGTCAATAATCTGTGCTATATCGTATCCGTCTTTGGTGAGTGTGATATGCACGGCATTGGTATCGCCAAAGAGATTATGCAGATCGCCCAGTATCTCTTGATATGCTCCAACGAGAAATACCCCGAGATAGTATGGCTCATTATTTTTCAGTTCATGCACCGGCAGGGAAAATGAAGAACCTTGCGGAGAAACGAACCTGTTGATTTTTCCGTCAGAGTCGCAAGTCACATCCTGGATAGTACAATCCCGGTTAGGCTTTTCGTCAAGGCGACTGATCGGCATAATTGGGAACATCTGGTCGATTGCCCATGAATCCGGAAGGGATTGGAAAAGTGAGAAATTACAGAAATATTTTTCCGGGAGCATTCTTGCAACTTTGCGTAATTCTTCGGGCGGATGTTTCATTGATCTGGTCATGTCGCGCACATCGCGTGCAACCGACCAGAAGAGTTTTTCGATCTGTGCACGGTTGGTAAGATCAAGAAGGCCGAGACTGAACAATTCGAGAGCTTCTTCACGAATCTGGAGCGCATCGTGCCAATCTTCAAAAACTCTGGAAGGATTTATCTTATCCCATATCTCATAAAGCTCACGTGCCAGTTCATGGGGATTGTCACCTAACGAATCATTATCATTCCAGATAGGAAGCGTGGTTGTTTCAAGCACCTGAATAATCAGAACGGAGTGATGAGCAGTAAGCGATCGGCCACTCTCGGTGATGATATTGGGTTGCGGAAGATTATTCTTTACACACACATCCACAAGTGCCGAAACCGAGTCGTTTACGTATTCCTGGATAGAATAGTTCATGGAATTTTCGCTCGAAGAAGATCTCATTCCGTCGTAATCAACACCAAGTCCGCCACCTATATCCACGAAGTCGATGTTGAAGCCCATTTTAGAGAGCTGAACAAAGAACTGCATCGCCTCGCGCAAAGCATTCTTTATGCGTCTGATTTTGGTGATCTGGCTTCCGATATGGAAATGAATAAGTTTGAGACATCCGGTCATTTTGTTTTTCTCAAGGAAGGAAATGGCTGTTAGGAGTTCACTTGAGTTAAGACCGAATTTGCTGACGTCTCCTCCCGATTCTTCCCATTTCCCACTACCTGAAGATGTAAGCTTAATTCTTATACCTATCATCGGGGTTATGTTCAGCCGCTTGGAAACTTTTGCAATAAGTTTTAGTTCGTTAAGCTTTTCGACAACCAGAAATATACGACGCCCCATTTTTTGTGCCAGCAGGGCTAATTCCACATAATCCTCATCTTTATATCCGTTGCAGACTATGATGGAATTCTCATGAGTATTGACTGCAAGCACAGCGTGAAGTTCGGGCTTTGAACCGGCTTCAAGACCAATGTTATATTTATTTCCGTGGCTTACAATCTCCTCAACCACCGGGCACATCTGATTAACCTTTATCGGATAAACGATAAAGTTTTTTCCCGTATAATGATATTCCTCGGCAGCTTTAAGGAAGCAGTTTGATATTTTTCGGATTCTATCGTCAAGAATATCGGGAAAACGAAGCAGCAGCGGCGCATCGATATCGCGAATCTGAAGAGAATCCATCACCTCCTTGAGGTCGATGGCATGTCCGTTTTGTTTTGGCGTCACTACAACGTGACCTTTTTCATTTATTGAAAAGTATTTCAGACCCCATCCCGCTACATTGTAAATTTCAGCGGAATCTTCAATACGCCATTTTCTCATCTTCGTCCAGTATATTATATAAATTTATTAGTTGTTTAGTTGGGAATTTGCAGTATGATACAGGTATCCCGGTTATTCCGATTTTCTACCTAACAATTCAAATCTGTCCACGATAATTTCCGTTTTTCTGCGGGTGATTCGAAGTTTATCTTCATATTCGCGTGTCCGCAATTTCCCTTCTACGTATATTCTCGAACCCTTGCGGATATATTTTTCGGCTATTTTTGCATTCTGACCGTTCATCACAAGACTATGCCATTCGGTTGCTTCAGTGCCGTCGGCACGGCGTTCGTTGGTGGCTAACGACATAAAGGCAAGGGCCTTATCTTTCTCGGGATACCTTATTTCCGGGTCGGCGCCAACATAACCGAGAAGAATAACTTTATTGACAGACATCTTTAGTGTTTTTTATGGATTAACAGATCAGGATATAAGAATCATGCAAAAGGATAGTCGGAAGCTTTGAGATAAAGACCGGTTTTTTCATGAAGACCAAACAATAGATTCATCACGTGGACAGCTTCTCCGGCAGCTCCTCTCATACGACAATCGGCCGTAGATTTTATGAGCAGTGTGTCATTATCGGGTTTGGAAACATGAAAGATGCATTTATCCGTGCCGACAGTTTCAGCGTGCGTGACGGGATGTGTCACGGCAAATGCAAAATTGTGATCATCATAAATCTTGTATATATCCATTATATGTTCAAGAGCAGCCTGACACTTTATTTCTATTTCAGCTTCCAGGCCTCGTCTTTTCCACGCGTGCTGTCTTGGAGTTATATTGATTTTGTAACCGAAGTCCGGCTGGGTTTCGGCAAGAAGGGTCTCTGTCTGACGAGCAGCCTTCTCAAGAGCTTCCGGCTCGAGAATATCAGAAGGAGCAGTAAGACGGACATCTATGTCTCCTTCAAGCATTTTTTCGAGTCCGAGAGGATAAAGAGGAATAAGCATCGCAGAGGCAGCCGGAGCTGGAATGAGCGCTCCCGTTGAGCCTCTTACGAGTAGTTTACGGTTGATTTCAGGAAGAGCATATACCAGCCCGGCCGAATCGGCATCGACACCATCAACAGGATCGAGGCATATCACTTTTAGATCAGGACGTTCGGCGCGCAGTTGCATAAACTCGGCGGCATTCATATCGTTGCCGCAGATAAAGAGAACGTCACATTTCTCAGATACAGGACGTGATGAGAATGTGAGAGGCATCTCGCCGATAAGACCGTGATGTATTTTCGATACGGGCACACCTTCCATTCCGGGAGCATACAGATTCATGAATTCGATTTCGGGATGATTCACCAGAATTCTGATTAGCTCGCCGGCTTTTATATTTTCGGCGCCGTATATATCAACCTTTATCATTTAATTATTATATTAATTTCAAATGTTTTAAAAACAAATTCGGCAATGGTAGGCTGGAAATGCCATACTCATACCAATTAAATTTTCGGAGGGATAGGGAGAACCTTAGAAAGGACTGTTCTGGCTCGTTCATGCGAAACGTCTTCGCGAAGAATTGCCAGGATCGTATCGCTACCCGGAATTGTACCCAGTATTTCAGGGCTTCGACTCATATCAATATCGTAAGCAAGGCCTGCAGCATATCCATTCCGGGTTTTAATCACTGCTATATTTCCTGAGAATTCAAGAGATACGAATCCACTCTGAAAATTAGCATTGACAGCCATCTGTCCGTTTGCAAGCAATTTATCCTTAAGCGAATTGCTGTCGGGAAGAATATACATGTAACCACCACGATCGGTAGGGACTTTCGTAGTTTTGAGCATTTTCAAGTCGCGGGAGAGGGTGGCCTGTGTCACCTCGAATCCGGCTTCCTTTAACAATTGGGCCATTTCTTCCTGACTGCCGATGCACTGATTCTTTATCAGATCGACCATCAGTTGTACTCTTTTTTTCCGGTTCTTCATTGGCGTTCAGTTTATGCTGTGGTCAGATTTAGCATTTTTATAGTATGATATCTGCAGTCCAAAGCAAATAAATGATTGTAATAGTATGTGCTATGAAAAAACTTCACTAAATTCGTTTCTTATGCAAAAATATATATAATATTTGAATAAATAAAAAATTTAGTAAAATAATTTTCACGTCAATATAAAGAATCGTTCTAAAGAGCAGGGATGATCGGAAAACCTCATCTACTATTTACGTCGGCTATCTATCTCCTTCTTGATTCTTGCGGCTTCTTCATAGTTTTCATTTTCAGAAGCTTTCTGCATCATTTCCTGAAGCTGATCGAGTGATTTTGATGCAAGGGAATCTTTAAATGATGTTTTCGGGGTGCTGTCAGTTGATTGGATCTTTATTCCCGTTTCCAGATTCTCTTTTTCATCGGGTTCAAAACCGGCCTCGTTAAGCACCTCTTCGGATGTATAGATAGGAGCGCCGGCCCGGATTGCAAGAGCTATACCATCAGACGAACGAGAATCGACAGTTCGGGTCTGAATGCCATCGGTGAAAACAAGATTTGCTGCAAATACTCCGGAGGGCAGACGATGAATCTCAATCTCTTTAAGAGTTATTCCGAAAGTCTGCATCATGTTTATCATCATATCGTGTGTGAGAGGTCGGGGAGTTTTTACCTCCTGCAGCTTACATTCGATTGCCTGTGCCTCCGGGTATCCGATAATAATCGGAATGCGGCGGGTGCCTCCTTGCTGACGCAGTATTACGGCATAAACGCCTGATTCTATTTGATTATAGGTGATACCTACGAGTTCGAGTCTATGTCTTTCCATTAAAAGCTATTATAATAGTTTAAATTTATTGAGATTATGTGTTTTCTTCCTTATGCCTGTTTTTACGTGCCGGAAGAGGCTGGACCATCATTCCGGAGCCCAGACACAGTGTGCGGTCAGGAGAGTAGACAATGGCGAATTGTCCGGGAGCGATGCCTTGAACTTCCGTTTCTGAATCAATGCGGCATCCTCCATCTTCAAGTAAAGTAATTTTTCCTTCGTGGAATTCAGGCGAATGACGCGTCTTAAAGGAAATTGGCACCGACGTCTGTTGCTCAGAAAAAGGAGACTCCGTGATCCAATGCATTTCATCCACCATGATTACCTTTCCATATTGTTTTTTTGTGTTAAATCCGTTTGAGACGTATATAACGTTGTCTCTTACGTTTTTCTTCACGACATACCAGGGGCCGCCACTTAGGCCGAGTCCCTTGCGTTGTCCGATCGTATGAAACCAATATCCACGGTGAGTTCCTATTTTCTTTCCCGTTTCAATTTCAATTATCGGACCCGGTTTGGTGCCGAGATGACGCTCTATGAAGTCATTGTAGTCAATCTTTCCAAGAAAGCAAATTCCCTGGGAATCTTTTCTCCCGGCATTGGGAAGAGCCGCTTCAGCAGCCAGGCGCCGTACCTCCGATTTTGGAAGGTCGCCTAAAGGAAACATAAGATGAGAAAGTTGGTTGTAAGAAATTCCTGCGAGAAAATCAGTTTGATCTTTCACCGGATCGGCGGCTGTGGCGAGCCAGTATTTTCCTTCAATCTCTTTTATGGAGGCATAATGGCCGGTAGCGGTTTTGTCGAATTCACGTCCCCAACGTTCTTCAAAGAAGCCGAATTTTATCATTTTATTACACATCATGTCAGGATGAGGTGTAAGTCCTTTTTTTACTGTGTCGAGTGTGTAAGCCATTACGTTGTCCCAATATTCCTCATGGAGTGAAACAACCTTCAGGGGAAGCCCGTACTTACGTGCAATTAGTGTACACATCTCGATATCTTCTTCAGCAGAACAGTCGCCCTCTCCGTTATCCATTCCTATACGGATGTAAAAAAGGTGAAGGTCGTGTCCTTCTTTAAATAGTTTATCGACAACAACGGCGCTATCGACACCTCCGGAAACGAGCACAGCAATTTTCATACTTCTTCAAGCTCCTCCTCGCTTTTATTTTCTGTGTGTATAAAATGGAGCGACAGGAAATAATCAACCGAAATCTTGCCCGGACCAACAAGAAGAATAAAAAAGTATATTCCGAGGAACATTACCGGCAGATAGCCGTTCTGTGTCCATGTAATCATATATGAGGCTTCTTTCACTGCGTCATGAAGCAGATAAAATTCTGCAATAATCATTGCCACGAAGGGGGGGGTGACCATTACGCGTGTTAAGAATCCACACATGATAAAGAAAGAGCAGATAATTTCTATTGCAATCATGATCGACATTCCTGTTTCCGGCGGCATCCCGAATATTGAGGGGAAAAGTGTAACTTCCGAGTCAAAGTTAATTATCTGACGGATGCCGAACTGCATCATCATAATTCCAACAAACAGACGCAGAAACAACCGGCCCATATTGGTATATGAATAGCCGGTGATCTTGATATATATTTTTTTCAGTAAGTCCATTCCTGTTAAAATTAAACTGTTCCGGATGAATGCTCCGTAAAAGTGAAGTTAATATACGGTCTTAATTTTTATTTACTTTCAGCTGCTGCTTGTTTCGCAAGTTCCATAGCTGTTGCAACCGGTATATTTTTCGCAATTATCTTTCCGTTTTTCCCTATTACGTAAAGAGTAGGGGTGAGACGGATATCATATATATCTGAAACGTCTTCCGAGGCTCCTCCTATCCAGCCTTTGGGAAGTTCTCCTATTTTTTCTTTCCAGTCATCATCAGCGTCAGGCACGATAAACAGTACCGAGATAAGACCCTTTTCAACTATCGATGAGAAGCTCACGTCTGTGTCCATCTTCAATTTCGTATGTCGGCAATCGTCGCATTCAGGATTACCGAATTCAATTACCGTAACAACTCCGTTGGGGGAGTAGGTCCGGTCGTTGCCGGCGGTATCGGTAAAGCTGAATTTAGGCGCAAGCGCATCGGTGGCCGAAGATGTGAGCTGATTTAGCTGACGTTCGTAACGAAGTTTTCTCGAATCGGAAATTTTTTTATTTTTTACGAGCGCATTAAGATATTTCAGATAGATCTCGTCAATCCACATTTTAGCTCTCGGCCCATAAAGAACTTCTTCGGCAGCTTTGGTGAACTGAAATAGTAATGTGGGATTTTTAGCACACGCAGCCAGTATCTTATCAGTTGATTTAATCACATTTTCTTTAGTGGCCCACTGCATAGGGACAGAATATACTCGGAAAGCATCATTAAGTGCATTCTGATCTACTGCCTTTTCCGATTTAAAGTCAAAACTATCCCAGAAATGTTCTATCAGGTAGTTTGATTTGTCTGAGAGATTAGTCAGATCTTCAGGCGCAACCGGATACTCGAAGAGTGGTTCAATAGTAATAGGGGTAACTGCTGTCGAAGTCTCATCCTGAGCTGCGGAATATGCGGGTATGGCAATAACGGAGCTAATGAGAATCGACAGGATTATTTGTCTGAAATTCGTTGTCATGATTTGAAATTAAAACTCGTTAAAGATATAACGTTAAAAATGCGATGTTATTCCATAACAAACGAAGAAATGGCATCTGCCCAGGCCCGATAACCTTTTCCGGTGAGATGCAGACCATCATTAGTGAATTCTTTACGTAACTTTCCTTTGTTATCACTGAGGACAGGCGTCAGATCGATATAAGTTGCTCCGGCTTTTTCTGCGATTTTGCTTATTTCTTCATTGAATTTTACGATTGTCTCCTCCTTGCCAAATAATCCTTTGTAACGTTTAAAATCATTATTGACCGGCATCACCGACTGAATATACAACCTCGTTTCCGGAGATTTTGCTTTTATTTGATCCACCAGATGTTGATATTTCGAAGCAAGTGTCGCTACAGAATGTCCATGAGAAACATCGTTTATACCAATCAGCAAAAATAGTTTTGCCGGTCTGCCCGATAAAATCTGATCAAGGCGTTTTTCCACTCCCGGGATGATATCCGAACGAATACCTCTATTCTTTATATTAGGAAGCTTGAAGAGTTCATTGAATTCTCCGCCATCGGTAATTGAATTTCCAAGAAAGACAATGTCGTTGCTTTCAATAGGTAGCAGATTGAAAAGAGAAACCTTGCGATCCCAATATTCATCGGCAATAGCTGAAAGAGTAGGGAGACAAATAAACAGAAGGCTAAGGCATATAGCGCTGATAAATCTATATCGTATCATTAGATGAGAATAAAATTAAGTATGTGTTGAAAATTAAGACATATAAAAGAACGAGTCTTATTGTTTAAGATTTTTGAAACCTTTAAAAATGATTAATTCTCAATTCTTACTTATGAATAATAACTTGTTAGACGTTCAATGGGGCTATCGGTAAGGATCTCAATCTGAAAACCGAGGGAATGGGCTGTTTCCTGTAGTATATCGCTAAAGTTTACAGCTATCGAACCACAGAAACCAACAGTATGCTTCCTTGCATCGGGATATGCATCAATGTTCCGCTCAAAAAATCTTTTAAATTCTTCAATAACCATCAATCTGATTTCATTATTATAGCTATGTTCAGCCATGAAAGGAGCAAAACGTGCGAGCCATCGTGAGGGGGCCGGTTGGCGGTAAACGGCCTCAATGGTTGTGTTAAGACTCAGATTGTATTGGGATGACAAGCGGTCGGATAGTTCCGGAGACAATTGACGTTTGAAATAATCGGCAATCAATCGCTTTCCAAGAGCGGCACCGCTCCCTTCATCACCAAGAATAAAACCGAGGGGGGGGACATTATCAATTATTTTTGAACCATCGTAAAGAGCTGAATTAGATCCTGTGCCGAGTATACATGCGATTCCCGGCTTATCTCCAAGAATTGCTTTGGCTGCTCCCTCCATATCGGAGGCTATATATGTTTCCGCCTTTGGAAAATTAGAAAGAAACTCTTTATCGATTCTTTCACGTATTTCAGGCGTAGCACAGCCCGCACCATAATAATATATCATGTCGGGGAGTGCGGTTTCCGAACAAAAGTCTTCAATATCCGAGAATCTTTTTTTGATCTCTTCATCAGATGCAGAAGCCGGATTGAGGCCGGGAGTTCGAAAATTAAGAATATTTC
This sequence comes from uncultured Sangeribacter sp., assembly GCA_964581685.1. Taxonomy (GTDB): domain Bacteria; phylum Bacteroidota; class Bacteroidia; order Bacteroidales; family Muribaculaceae; genus Lepagella. Next base: position 30,480 of record CAZOPN010000002.1, read on the forward strand.
TATGGCCTTCAGAAGAAAATATAAGGGCCCAGTCAATTTTAGTTGATCCGGCGTCGGCAATCAGAATGGTTTTCATAAAGGAAGAAGAATAGGAGAAAAGCAGGGGTTAATTTATATATAAAGAGACCGTGTCAAAATTTTTATTTTGACACGGTCTCTTTTAAGTTCTATTCATTTCAAGTGGAAATTATGCTAACTCCACAAATTAGAATATAAGTCGTATTAGAAATCAAACTCGTTGTCACCTACAATGTGGCGGAGCTGAGTATCACCCTGAGTAATGATTGCATTCAGCATGTCGTTGTTAGTAACATTGACGAAGCGAAGAATCGGGTCAAAGGAGATATTGAGTGTTACGAGCTGGTTATTAGCCACGTTGAGACGCTGCAGGAAGTTGAAGTTCGAGAGATTGAGATAAGTGAGGTCATTCCACTGAAGATCAACAAATGCGAGTGTAGGAGCGTCAGTTACCTTGAAAGTAGTAAGGTCGTTATAGGGAGCCCAGATCTCATTGATGTTTGAGCAACCGTTGATGGCGAATTCAGCCATGTGGTTATCGCTGCAGAGCACAGTCTGAAGAGAGGGAAGACCCTGAACGTAAAGTTTGAGAATCTTGTTGTTGTTGAGGTTGAGGTTCTCAAGTTTAACGAGACCACCGAGCTCGATACCGGTAAGTTCATTGAAGGCAGCGTAGATGTTTTTGAGGTTAGCGCAACCGGTCACCATAAGAGTCTCAAGAGAATTGCTCATACAGTTGAGAGTCTCAAGATTGGGAGCGTTGGTAACGTCAAGACCGCGGAGAACGTTGCCGGCAATGTTAAGTTTCTTGATTGAAGGAACAGCACCGAAATTGAATTCAGCAAGACGGTTCTTGTTAAGACGAACGGTTTCAAGAACCGGACAGCCTGAGATAGCTACAGAAGCGAGGCTGTTTTTGCTTGCGTTGAGCTCAACGAGAGAGCTGTTACCGGCGAGAACGAGACCTGTAAGTCTGTTACCGCTTACGTCTACTTTCTTAAGAGCTGTGAAGCCGGAGAGATCGAGTGTTCCGGAGAGATCTTTATCTTTCCAATCGATTTCGGTAACCTGACCGTTTTCAACTTTAATACCGGCAACAGCAGCGGGATTATTGCCGGTCATGCCGAGTGCAGCGGCATTAGCGCCTCCCTTGGCAGCAGTCTGCGAAAGGAAAGTAAGAAGCGATTTTGCCTCTTTCTTATTAAGGCTTTGGGCCCAACCACAAGAGATGGTCATGAGAGCCGCGAGAAATAATACAGTTCTTTTCATAACATTAATGTTTAATTGTAACCTTTATACATTTTTTTATTAATTTCAGCTTGTTAAATCCGTTGTATGCCACAATTGTATTCCGTATTATGGAAGTTGATATACCTGAATCGGATTTTACCTATATAACAAATGCGATTGCAGATGGTTTAACAAATCAAGAGAAATATTAAATAATCTTCAATCCTGTCTGCAAAGATAAGGAAAATGAATGAAATATTCAAGGTCGGAATGTTAAAAATCGTACTGTTTTTCTAACATTATGCTAAACAACATCTCTTTTAAGATTGTTATACTATCAGATTCTATGAATCAGGGTATTTATTTTTATAAATTATTTAGATTAACGTTTTGAAATGAGTCTTATTACGATTTCCATACTAAAGATCATACTCGTAGTGGTAATTATTGGCGCTATGACTCTTATTCTTTTGGGAATCAGTCATCTGTTTTCGGGGAGTTTTAATAGTGACGAATATGAGGCGGCTAAAATGCGTAAGGATCTTTTGGATAAGGAAGACGTCGTGACGCGGCGGGGTATATTCGGACAGTTGCTATTTCCCGATAATAAACATCGTAAATAATAAGTAAGTATTCAAAATTAAACGATAGTAAGCAATAATGTTATCTTATATACTCTCTGCCTTTTCTTTTTGGCCAATTTCTTGTTGTCACTCAGTCAAATATGAATATATTTTCCTTCATTCCGCAAAGAAATTATCACAAAAATAAAGTGGCATATAGTATAAATTAATTTCGAACACTTACTTACTTTACATAAGAAATATTACCGGCAGTGATATGGAAAACCATATAAACTGCCGGTTTTTTATGAGCCGGGGCCTAAAGTCTGAGAAATCAGTTTCCCGTTATTGCATCCGGAAAGATCGGCATAGCGCCCTTCTGACTACAAACAAATGCCGAAGTCTCAACCGCTTTTTTATGTGCCTCCACAACCGAGGCTCCTTTCAGGATACTTGCTATAAAAGCAGCCGTGAAAGAATCGCCGGCTCCTACGGTATCTGCAACCTTAACTTGCGGAGTGGGAAGATATGAAAAGTCTTCATGTGTGAAAACGTAGCTTCCATTGATTCCACAGGTGAGAATAAGAATCTTCAAATTATATTTGTCGAGGAGTCTGCGGCATAGAGTCTTAAAATCACTTTCCTGAAAGTCGAAAAGTTGGCTTACGGTTATCAATTCTTCGTCGTTAATCTTAAGGATATTACAATTTTTCATTGATTCGTGAAGAATCTCCGGTGAATACCATTTCTGGCGCAGATTAATGTCGAAAACGATAAGAGGATCATTTTCAGCAGGAATGGATTTAAGGAAAGCATTGATTGTATTTCGGGAAATGATGTTTCTCTGGGCAAGAGAGCCAAAGCATATTGCCTTTGCGTCCTTAGCCAGTTTCCGGAGTTCGGGAGTATCGGGAATATTATCCCAGGCGACATTTTGTTTTATTTCATATTGAGGAATTCCGGCCTTGTCCAGTTGTACGCATACGGTCCCGGTAGGGTATGGCACAACGGCAAGATTATAGTTTACTCCATTTTTATCTAAATTCTTTATAAGTTCAGCTCCGAGTTCATCTTCACCAACAGCACTTATTGCGAGTCCGTCGAGCCCGAATTGAGAAACATGAAAGGCAAAATTAGCCGGTGCTCCACCGATTTTTTTACCGTCCGGAAGCACGTCCCATAGTGCTTCGCCTATTCCAATTACAAGATTTTTCATTCCTTATAATAATGTATTATATTTTTTTATTTCAGTTTCTTTTTTAATATTTCACGATTATATTAGAGTAAGGTCTTATTACATCAGTTAGCCGCCTACGTTGTATGATCCGGCGTTTTTAAACGGTGCCTCGTTAGAATCACGTAGCCTATGGTGTAGAGGCCGAGAAGGACAAGAGTGATTGTGGTGGTTGTCCAAAGCACCATCGAGAAGGCTGTTCCCTCGGTGGTTGAGATTCCGAAAAGAGAAAGTGCGAACATCACCGCAAGATTCCACGGGCCCAGGCCTCCATTGCTCGGAATGAGCATACTCATTGAACTGAATACGAAGGAAATCAGAGCCGGTAGAAGCCCCCATGCCATACCATCTTGTTCCATAAGAGCTCGCGTAAAAGGAAAAGCCAGAAATGTAATATAGGTTTCAAGATAATAACAACTCCAGATTCCAAGTGTTAGCCAGAAATAAGTCCATTTTCCTTTCATTGTGAAGAGCACTTTGAATCCTTGCCATACTCTCGATAGCGAGCGGTTAATGCCGGCAATTGTTTTATTGTTTCTGAAATAATAAAGACAGAACGCAATGATTCCGATAGTGGCTACTATCGAAGCCCAGAGCCACCATTCAGAGAGGATGTGTATTATTTTAGCTCCGACGGCATAATGATCTATGAAAGAGAAAATATATTTATGGCCGACAATAAGAGCAACAACCAGAAGCGAAAGAACAACCATCGCATCCGAGATTCTATCTCCGATATCTGTGCCCAGCACAGTCGAAACCGGGGCCTTCTTACGACGCGCTATAAAAATGATTCTCCAGGCTTCCCCGAGATATGGCACGAGGAGATTTATGGAATATGCTCCGAAGATTGAACAACAGAGAGTCATTTTCGGAATGTCAGTTAGGCCTGCGGCTCTCAGCTGGATACCCCAGCGGATACCGCGTATGATATGAGAAAGCACAACGACGACCATCACAAGAAGTAGCCAAACAAAATTTGTATCTCCGTGAATGATTGACCATACATTTTTAAAATCGACCTTTTTGAAAAGCCAAATAATCAATAGGGCAGAGCAAGCGAGCGGAATTAGAATACGAAAAATTTTTACCGCGTCTTGCCATATTTTATTATCCTTTAATGCCATAGCTATATATTATAATGGAGATGATTATTTGTAACAATTTAGTTATCAGGATTATAGTAGAAATGAAAATAGCCAATACCTAAGGCTTTTTTTTAATAAAACAAATATTTGTCCTGTGTGTTTTTTAATGAATTAAAACATTTGTATGAATTTTCGGGATATTTCTTATATAGAAAGATTCCAAATATCAGCAATAATTTAAAAAAAGAAACAAATAGTTAGAAAAAAATGTTAAATTCGCAAGTAGGGATGCTTAAAAAATCCATATAATATAAGTTTGAGAATTTTGGGAAAAGCATTCCCTGAATTTAAAGCAACATAGACGAAATCTAATATCCTACATATTTAAAAAATTTTAATATGCATTTTACACCAAAAGAACAAGACAAACTGACACTCTTATGTGTCGGCATGATTGCCGAGCGTCGTCTGCAAAAGGGATTGAAATTGAATTATCCCGAGGCAGTGGCATATATTACAAGCGCTGCACTTGAGGGTGCTCGTGAAGGCAAGACAGTAGAGGAGGTTATGCATGATGCCGCCAATGTGCTTACAAAGGATCAGGTGATGGAAGGCGTAGCCGATATGATAACGCTGCTTCAGGTTGAGGCTGTATTTACCGACGGCTCTCGTCTTGTAAGTATTCACCATCCTATTAAGTAATATTCCAGATTATCAACTATCAAAATTTAATTATTATGGATAATACAAATCCGGCACCGCAGGAGACTTATGCTCAGCCCAACGGTATATTCCCGGGCAAACCGGCGATTGCCTATCCAAATACACCGGCATTTACCCCCAAGGAATACGTTCCGGTAGGAGGCGTGATTCTTGCCGACACACCTATTGAATATAACAAGTATCGTCGTACGGTTAAAGTCACGGTTCATAATACCGGAGACCGTCCCATTCAGATAGGTTCACACTTCCATTTTTTTGAGGTGAATCGTTACCTTGAATTTGACAGAGAGAAAGCCTTTGGCTATCATCTGAACATTCCTGCAACAACAGCAATCCGTTTCGAACCGGGTGAAGAGAAGGTTGTTGAGCTCGTTGCGTATAGCGGTAAGCGTCGTGTAATCGGCTTCGATGACCTTGTGAACGGATATACCGGTCTTGAGGATAGCCCGACGTTCTATCCCAAGCGTACGGAGGCTATTCGCCGTATGAAAGAATATGGATACAGATGTGTCAGCGAGGATGATGCAGAGGGAGAATATACAGAAAACGAAATAAACAAAGGATAAACCGCGATGGCTATTATATCAAGACAAGAAAACAATATGTTGTTCGGCCCGACGGTGGGCGATAAAATAAGACTCGGCAATACCGATCTCTATGTCGAGATAGAAAAAGACCTTCGTGTATATGGCGATGAGACCGTTTATGGTGGTGGCAAGACATTGCGCGATGGCATGGGTTTGGCAAACGAATGTACTTCAAATCAGGGGAGTCTTGATCTTGTAATTACCAATGTCACTATTCTTGATCCTATTTTAGGTGTTGTGAAAGCAGACGTTGGTATCAAGGATGGTAAGATTGCCGGAATCGGAAAAGCCGGTAACCCTAACGTAATGGAGGGTGTGACCCCTGAATTGGTGACCGGCCCTTCGACTGACGCAATTTCAGGAGAGCACATGATCCTTACCGCAGCCGGAATTGACGGTCATGTTCACATGGTGGCTCCTCAGCAGGCTTACGAATGTCTTTCTAACGGTATTACCACTCTTATCGGTGGTGGTGTAGGTCCGACAGATGGATCAAACGGAACGACAATTACAGCCGGCCCGTGGAATCTGGAACGTATACTTCAGTCGTTTGATGCTCTTCCAATCAATATCGGTCTCTTAGCCAAAGGTAACTGTTCGGTTGCTCAGTCGCTTCATGATCAACTTGAAGCCGGAGCTTGCGGTCTGAAAATCCATGAGGATTGGGGTACGACTCCCGCGGCTCTGCGTTCAGCTATGGCGGCTGCCGATCGTTATGATGTTCAGGTTGCTCTTCATGCCGATACTCTTAATGAGAGTGGATATGTAGAAGATACGATTGCGGCTATTGATGGTCGTACCATCCATTCATACCATACAGAGGGTGCTGGTGGAGGCCACGCTCCCGACCTTCTGAAAGTCGCTTCGCTTGCCAACGTACTTCCTTCTTCCACCAATCCGACTCTTCCTTTCGGTATTAACTCTCAGGCAGAGTTGTTCGATATGATTATGGTATGCCATAACCTTAATCCGAACATCCCTTCAGACGTTGCATTTGCAGAGAGCCGTGTTCGTCCTGAAACGCAGGCTGCGGAAAACGTATTCCATGACCTCGGTATCATCTCAATGGTATCTTCCGACTCACAGGCTATGGGTCGTGTTGGCGAGTCGTTCATGCGTACATTCCAGATGGCGTCTTATATGAAGCAAGTTCGCGGCAAATTGCCTGAAGATTCTGATTCTAACGACAACTTCCGTGTGCTTCGTTATCTTGCTCAGATCACGTTGAATCCCGCAATATGTTATGGTATCTCTGACGTGCTCGGTTCAATTGCGAAAGGGAAAATGGCAGACCTCGTTCTTTGGGAGCCTGCATTCTTCGGAACCAAACCGCAATTGGTGATCAAGGGTGGACTTATCAACTGGGCTAATATGGGAGATCCTAACGCATCTCTCACCACTCCTCAGCCTAAGATCATGCGTCCGATGTATGGTGCATTTGGTGGTGCGCTTCCTAACTCAAGGATTTCGTTTGTGAGCCGTGCTTCGTATGATCTCGGAATAAAGGAGAAATATGGCCTGAAGAGTATCGTATATCCTGTTCATGGCGTACGTCAGCTCACGAAGGCAGACATGGTAAGAAATTCAGCAACTCCTTATATCGAAGTTAATCCTGAAACATTCGAGGTTACGGTGGATGGCTATCTTGCTTCCGTACCCCCTGCAAAGGAGCTTTCTCTTGGACAGCTTTACTGGTTTAGCTAAGAGCTCTTACTGTAATTACAAGAGGCGGACCCGGTCCGGGATCCGCCTCTCTTTGTATTTAAGTAACTATTGAAGTAATGTATTTATAAAAGCCGGATTTTTCTCAAAAATGAATTCCTTTTATATTTTTAATTTTCAATATTTACTGAGATATTATAAGTAAGTATTCAAAATTAAACGATAGTAAGCCATAATGTTATCTTTTATACTCTCTGCCTTTTCTTTTTGGCCAATTTCTTATTGTCACTCAGTCAAATATGAATATATTTTCCTTCGTTCCGCAAAGAAATTATCTCAAAAATAAAGTGGCATATAATATAAATTAATTTCGAACACTTACTCATGAGTTAAACTTTTAAATGAGTTCATAGATTAGTAAAATGAAAGTTTACACTGAAATCATAGGGAATATCAATAAGGATCCCGAGTGGAAAGAAAAACTTGAAAAAACTGAAGTCGATTATATTGTTCTTGATCAATGGACGGCGCAAAAGAGCCGTTTTTTAGGTAAAGGCATGAGCGGAGAAGAATATCCGATAGCTCTAAAGCGCCATACGCAAGTGGTAGATGGAGATATCGTGGAGTATGATCCGGAATCAGGCAGGTCAGCGGTGCTTCGCATTGAACTTAATCCGGTGCTTGTGATTGATTTGGCTCCTCTGGCGGAACAAGATCATGATACGATAATACGTCGCTCGGTAGAACTTGGGCACGCAATTGGAAATCAGCATTGGCCTGCGGTTGTGAAGGGGACAAAAGTATATGTTCCCCTTACGGTCGATAAAAAAGTTATGCTAAGTGTGATGGAAACCCATCATCTTGAAGGAGTAAATTATGAGTTTCAGACAGGTCTTGATGTAATCCCTTATCTGGCTCCGCATGAGATCAGACGCTTATTCGGAGGAGCCGGTCAGGAGAGTCATTCTCATGAGGGTCATCATCATTCTCATGATGGGCATCCACATACTCATCCGGATCATCATCATTCCTCAGAATCTCATCCCCATACGCATATTCATTACGATGAAAACGGGAATCCGTATGAGCACACCCACTGATTCTTCCATGACAGCCTTATCAAGGTTGTTGCAGTTTACAGATTCGACGTTTCCTGTCGGTACTTTCTCCTTTTCCAATGGTCTTGAAACGGCTTCGTTTGAGAATATGGTCAAGGATGCAGCGACGCTTCAGCAGTTTACGTGGAGTCAGGCTCTACAGGCTGCATATAGCGACGGTGTGGTTGCTCTTCATGCACATAGAGCTTTTCTGAAGGGTGATTATGATTCTGTTGCTGTGGCCGACCGAATGTTGATGCTTTTTAAAATGAATGATGAAGCGCGGCTAATGCTCAAGCGTATGGGTAAGAAATTTGCTGAGCTGGCAGCAAAATTATTCGATAATGAAATAATCATGCGTTGGCTTGCAGATATTAAAGCAGACCTTGTTCCCGGCTCTTTCCCGGTTGCTCAGGGATTAGCGTATGCGGCAGCCGGAGTTGATGAAAAAGCTCTTTTTTGCGCTCATCAGTATGGTGTAATGAATATGGTGCTTTCTGCGGCTTTGCGTTGTGTGAAAGTATCCCATTACGATACACAGAAGATTCTTTTTGATCTTTCGGAAAAGGTTGAAGATCTTTATGACGAAGCGTCTAAGATGGAATTGAAAGATATGAATGCCTTTTTCCCGGAACTTGATATTCTTGCCTCACTCCATGAGAAGGGCAATATGCGAATGTTTATGAATTAAAATATACGGTTGAAAGCAGGTATTAATCGATTTATTCAATACCTCCTTATCTTTCCGGATTATTAAAGAATAAGAATATGTCACAGACATGTAGAATAGGAGTCGGCGGACCCGTCGGCTCAGGAAAGACAGCTTTGATAGAAGCAATTACGCCACGACTTCTTGAACTTGGCCAGAAAGTGCTTATCATCACAAATGATATCGTCACTACCGAGGATGCCAAACATGTTCGTAAAACACTTAAGGGCGTTCTTCATGAAGATAAAATTATCGGCGTAGAGACCGGAGCATGTCCGCATACGGCAGTTCGGGAAGATCCTTCCATGAATATTGCTGCCGTGGAGGAGATGGAAGAAAAATTTCCGGATACTGATATTGTACTTATCGAATCCGGAGGCGATAATCTTACATTGACATTCAGTCCGGCTCTTGTAGACTTTTTTATTTATGTTATTGATGTTGCCGCCGGCGATAAGATACCCCGAAAGGATGGCCCCGGCATATCTCAGAGCGATATACTCGTTATCAATAAGACAGATCTCGCCCCATACGTTAATGCATCTCTTGAGGTGATGGATCATGATTCAAAACTGATGCGTCCCGGCAAGCCATTTGTATTCACTAATTGTATGACCGGAGAGGGAATCGAGGAACTTGTGCAACTGATCTTCAAGATGGCTTTATTTGATAAGGCAGAATAATTTGCATCGAGATGGAATTAAAAAATGATAGAATCAAGACTGCGCTTGTGCCGGAAGTGGATTTTTCTTCGGCGCGAGAGATGCAGCCCTATCTTAAGGAACCTCCCCAGATGTATGTCGGTGCCCCCGGCAAACATGGATATCTTCGCCTCGGTTTCGAACTTGACGGAAACGGGAAGAGCATTTTGCGGGATCTTGACCGTCGTGTGCCCCTGATTGCACAGCAGGAGCTTTATTTCGATGAGGAGATGCCTTCAATGCCATGCCTGTATATTCTTTCGTCAGGCGGACCGAATGTAGATGGCGATCGTTATCAGCAGGATATAACAGTGCGGAAGAATGCTTTTGCATGGATTTCAACCGGGGCGGCTACTAAACTCGCCGAAATGAAATATAATTATTCGGGAATGATTCAGAATATTGTTCTCGAAGAGGGTGCTTATCTTGAATTTATGCCGGAACCGGTGTTTCCCTGCCGGCATACTCGTTTCATCTGCGATACGCGACTTCAGGTAGATCCTACGGCTACAGTATTTTATTCGGAAATATATATGGGTGGCCGAAAGTATTATAAAAACGGTGAATTATTTGAATATGATATTCTTTCAGTCTGTAGCCATGGTGAGCGTCCGGATGGTGAGCAACTGTTCAGAGAGAAATTCGTAATTGATCCTAACGTTGTGCCGGTTCGTCAGCTTGGTGTAATGGGAGGGTATGATGTTTTTGCGAATGTTATTGTGATGACACCGAAAGAGCAGGCGGATAAGATTTATGCTGCTACCGCAGCGTATATCGACAGAAAGAATAAAATTGCCTGTGGAATCACTCATCTTCCTAATGAGGCGGGACTTCTCTTTAAGGTTCTTGGTATGGAACCGGGTCCGGTAAAAGAGATTGTCCGCAATTTCTGTTCGACGGTCAGAATGACCGTAAAAGGGAAACCTGTTCCTCCGGAGTTTCCGTGGCGTTAAGGCGGCATAGATTTTATGATTCGCTGCCTAAGTGAAATTATAAAAGTATAAATTGGGGGTGTTGAAAATTTTCAACACCCCCACTTCATAACCGGGAGAAATAATTTCTCCCGTAGGATTCAATAAAACTATTTTATCTGATATACTTTCGCAGAATGTAGAAACTTAGTCTACGGTCATCTCTCCTACAACGGGAGTAGTCAGATAGTTGATAACATCATCTTTACTCATACCGCTGCCGAGGAGATACATCAATTTGGTAACTGCAGCCTCTACTGTTATGTCGTAACCGGAAATTACCCCGGCTTTTGCAAGCATATCTCCTGTGTAATAACGTTTCTGCTCGTCACCTCCGTTAAGGCATTGAGTGACATTATAAATTATCAATCCACGGCTTACGGCATCTGTAAGAGCGTCGAGGAACCATTGTTCGGTGGGCGCATTCCCGGCACCGAATGTACGTAGCACAACAGCTTTTATACCCGGTGTGGCGAGTTGAGCCTTAACAACATTTTCGGTAATTCCAGGATAGATCCACATTACAAGAATATTCGGGTCCATTGAATAGAAAGGATCAAGAGGAAGAGCTGTCTCATGTCTCATCAGATATGGTTTGGCATAATCGATGTGCAAATCAATTGTTCCGAGGACAGGATAGTTGAAGCTCTTAAAGGCATGGAAGCCCGTGGAGGTAAATTTTGTTGAACGACATCCTCGAACAATATAGTCCTGGAATGAAATCACAACTTCCTGTATCATCGGGTCGCCGTTTTCATCTTTGGCTGCTGCCACTTGCAAAGCAGAGATAAGATTTTCCGTACCATCCTCTCTGGTGTCACCAATTGGAAGCTGAGAACCTGTTATGACAACCGGTTTGCGAAGATTACGAAGCATGAAAGCCAGAGCAGAAGCCGTATAAGCCATTGTGTCCGTACCATGAAGAACTACGAAGCCATCAAAGTCATCATAATTATCGGCTATATCTTTTACAATCTGATTCCAATATGTTGGATTCATGTTCGACGAATCGATAGGTTGGGGGAATTGTACGCTCTTTATATCATACCCTAATTGTCCAACTTTAGGCACGTTGTCCATAAGGTGTGAAAAATCGAATGGTTGAAGCCCGTTGGCTGTTTCTACCATACCGATGGTGCCACCGGTATAGATGATGAGAATTCGGGGTTTTTGTGTTGTCTGTGTCATAGTATTTTTAATAATTTATTAAGATTTAATAGTTTATGATTGTTTTTAGCTTATATATTAGTTTTATTCGTAATATTTCTTACTCATTCCGAATACGAAGTGACGTGAACGGATAATCACGAATACAAGAACGATTGCTGATGCGATTCCAACAAATACGAAGGGGAACAGCGTGCTTGTAGGCTGATGGAAAATATATCTTGCTGCACCAATGATTACCGGTACAAGGGAGATTGCCACATAGTTTGCAACCTGAAGATAAGCGAGTGATAGAGTAGATTTGCTATCGCTTGTTACAACTTCGGTAGCCTTAGTGTAGAAGATTGGCTGAGCGATACCGTTTCCAAGACCGCAAAGGGCGGAAGCGATAATGTATATTACGAAGTTGTGGGTAAAGATAAAGAGAACAAATGAACCCACAATCATGGAGGCTGCTACAATGAATGTTGTTTTACGGAAAAGCTTCATACAAGGAGTAAGTGCCAAACCGATAACGAACATTGCAAAGTAGAAAATCGACGTCATGGTTGAAGCTGCTTCTGCATCGATCCACTTGATATTCGGCAGATAATAAGAAGGTATACATGTTGCAAAGACGAAGAAGAAGTATGCAAGAAGCAACCATATTGTCCTACCGATATAGAAGCCGCCTTTCACTTTCTGACCTGCTGTAGAGAAGCCGTCGGCATCAATTGCCGGAACAGTTGTGTTACTGCTGGCAGCATTTGTCGATTTTGTATTAGCTTCGGTAGCTGAGGTTGTGGCTGCTGTATTTGATGAGCTATCTGCTGAAGCGGGGTTGGCAGCGTAATCACTCTTTGGAATCTTATTAAGGAATGGAATAAGAATAAGAGAAACCAAAGGCAGAAGGTAAACCAAGAAGGGGAGATGCCAGCTCTTGGCTGCAAGGAAACCTACAACAAAAGTAGCGACTACAAGGGCAACATTTCCGATTGCTGAGATTATACCCATCTGTTTCATACGGTATTTACCTGTAAACACGTCTGCGATAAGACCTGTGGAGAAGGGGAGAATCAAACCACATCCGGCTCCAAGAAGACAGCTGAGGAGAATCAGCATATTTAATGAACTGGAGAATATTGAGATCGCACCGGCTGCGATATAAAGGACAGTACCTGCAACTATAACGGCAACCTTATGTTTTGTCTCTGAAAGTTTACCGGCTAACAGCACAAAAGGAATAATCACAAGGTTTGGAAGAACCGTCAGTAATTGTATTTTAAAGTCTGTTGCATCGTGAAATATGCTACGTAGTTGTCCTTCTATAGGAGTCACCGCCAGACCGGGAAGGTCTACGGCGAGCGATAATGACCAAATTGCGAGGACCACCATTAGAGAAATGGGGCCTTTTCCTGTTTTAACTTGCATAATATAGGGTTGTTAATAAAGGATATAAATATAATGTTAATTAGGAGGAGAGGGTAAAGCGAATTTGTTATTTAGGCTGTGACTGTAACGCGATCACCATTGAATACACCAAGACCAAGTTTCTTCATGACGGCCTTTACTGCTGCCTGCGCTTTTACAGAGTTTCCGGCTTCATCCAATGGAGGTGCAAATGCTGCGATTCCCATAACGCCAGGCATAACTCCGAGGACGCCGCCACCAACACCACTCTTTGCCGGGATACCGGAAGTGTAGAGCCAGTCGCCGGTGTTCTGATAAAATCCGACAGAGGAGATAAGTGTAGTAATTTTCGGAGCGAGATCGGCTGCGAAAACCTGTTTTTTGGTAACGGGATTTAATCCTCCGTTGGCAATAGTGCCGGCACAGATTGCCAGTTGAGATGCGGTGATTCCTACAGAGCACTGACGCGTATAGAGATCGAGACTCATAGGAACATCATCGTATATACGGTTGTAATTCTTCAGCAACCATGCGATCGAACGGTTGTTGAAGTTGGTATCGGATTCTGATTTATAGAGTTCATCAAGCACTTCCGAAGGAGAACCGCAAAGATCGGCTATATTATTGATAATGGCTTCCCATTTTCCCCATGAATCTCCTTTCGGTTCAACCATTGAACAAGCAGTGATTGCACCGGCGTTTACAAGAGGTGTAGATGGATGATCGTTTTCCAGAAGTATAGCGAAGATTGAATTGAATGGTAGTCCTGTCGCATCGGCTCCGATCTGTTTGAGTACTGCGTCTGCCCCTTTTTGTTTCAGTACAAGAATGGCCGTCAGAACTTTGGAAACTGATTCGATTCCGAATTTATAATCCGTATCGCCGATATTGAAGGTAGTTCCATCAAGAAGGGTTACGCTTATGCCAAAAAGATCCGGATTAACATTTGCAAGGAAGGGAATGTAATCTGCATTGTGTCCGCCTTTAATGTCTTTGCATTCTGCATAGGCTTCTTCAACCGCCGCTTTGATTTGGGCGTGTGTAATTGTTTTATCCATAATAGTTAAATTAAGATTATGTGTGTGTTTCAAATGAAGTAAAAATGACTTCATTCCGATTAGTTAAAAATCGTGTGTGTTAATTTTTATTGATTTTTATAATTTAAACATAACAATTTTTAAAATGTTCAAAAAAATTAGAATAATTATATTTAAAAATTTTGTATAAATTTATATTTCAATAAATTAACTTATAATTTAAATTCTTTTACTGCCTCCCGAATGCAGCTCTGATTTTATTAAGGCCCTGTTTCATAAAAATTGCACCCCGATGACACCCATTTTTTTGAGACTTGTTTAAATATTATTGTTGAAGATTTTAAATCAGGCCCTTTATGCAGACCCTCTCTTACAAACTATGAGGCCGTTTCAAAATTCTAATTTTGAAACGGCCTCATAGTGAAGATATATCTGGTAAAAATCGTTCGAATTTTATTATAAAATTCTAAGGCTGCGAATCATAAAATATTTGCTACCTTATTTGTCTAAGAGGTTGGTTATACGCGTAAGCCCCTCTGACGCAGAGAATGTGGTTAGTGGTGTTCGTTCGAATGCCACCTTCACTGTTTTGCCGGCTTTTTCTAAAATAAGAGTATCCGTTTCTTCTGAACCGGCTTTAACACAAACGGGAGTATCCTTGATTGTCGTAGCCGTATATACGGAATCTGTTTTTTCAAAGGGTGCTTTTAGAGAGAGTGTGGCTTTGAAATTTGTGCGGTTACCATTTTCGTATACGTATACTACAGGATTTTTTTCATCGAGAGCATAAATTATTCGTCCGTCAAATTTCATTCGGTTTTTCATGGAATCCATATATTGGAATGAAAGGGCACGGTATTCTCCATTCTTAACCGGTTGCTCTTCCATAACAACCGATTCTTCAGAATCACTATTCCCGGATTTGTTTCCTCCGCACGCAACCATAATCAATGCTAACGGTAAGGCTAAAATAAAATTTTTCATGTCTGTCATTTATTGGGTTTAATCAATTCAGGTGAAGACTCTTCAGGTAGGCGTGATTCAAATATTGGATCGTGTGCTCCGGGGGCAAAAAAACGGTAGAAGTTGCACCCCAGAAAATTTCCGGCAACGATACAAATATAGAACGCTATGATCTGAGAGAGATTTTGTGAAATATATTCAATTCCAGCTGCTGAGATATAGAAAGCATCCGCAACACAGTGAGGAAGTCCGCACAGGATGAAGAGTGGAACTCCAAATAGAAGTGGAAGCCAGTTGTTTTTAGCCGCACTTTGCACGGCTGTTGTCATGATCATTCCGCAAAATAATGATAAAAGTCCGCAACGAAGCGGCCCTTTATCAAGACGTAAGTCGATAATTGAGGCTGCTTTTTCAGCGAGTTCAGGCGTATCGACTATAGTGGCCACAAACATACATCCGATAAAATTGAGTACAAGCATCGTTAGCAGACGCGTACCGGCCACTCGGGAATTATACCATACGAATTGTGCTTTCCCGGTGAAAAGGTTAAGACCCAGTGAGATTACGGCAAGAAGGCCGAATGCGAACAGGCATGCCCCGATCACACCTCCCACGTTCAGGTAAACACAGCCGGCCAGCCCAATGCTGATACCTGCAAAAATCGATTTAAAGATAAAGGTTTTGTCCATTATTGAAAGGGAAATTGAAAATATGATTTTGCAAAGATAGCAATTGTAATTAATTTTGCAAAACCACTCTTGGAGTCGAACAATAGATGAGAAGAAAAGACATTAAACGGGGGACAACTATAATATTAGCGTTTACGATTGTTTCGATAATTGTAATAATCGTAGCCGGAATAATTAGATTTACGAAAAATATAGATACTGCATCTGCCGACTCAGAAATCATATCGGATTCGACAATCGTGGATTCACTTCGAAATTCAGACTCAGACATCGATGTATTAATTCCTATGGAAAGAGATGTGGAGCGGTTTATGTCGAAATGGGATATTCGAGGGTTATCTTTGGCAGTGGTGCGTAATGATTCATTGATTTTTGCAAAGGGGTTCGGAACTGCCGATTCCGGAACGGGAGAGAAAATGGAGGCTAATACTATTTCAAGAATTGCATCCGCTTCGAAACTTGTAACGGCTGTTGCAATCATGAAACTTGTTGAAGAGGGCAAACTTTCGCTTGACAGAAAAGTTTTTGGGAAAGGTGGAATTCTTGATGGTAAAGACTTGCAAGCCAATATAAAAGATCCCCGGATATATGACATAACTGTAGAACATCTCTTAAGACATAAGGCAGGTTTTACCCGTGGTTTGGGCGACCCGATGTTTACCACATCCGAGATTATCCGTTCCAATTCGCTTGATCATGTTCCAACTGCGGATGAATTGATGAAAATTGTTCTTGGCCGTCGTCTTGGTTTTCAGCCGGGAGCCGGGAGCCGTTATTCGAATTTTGGATATATGCTCCTTTCTCTTATAATTGAGAAGGTAACCGATAAAAGCTATTGGAATTATGTCAAAGAAAATATCTTGCTTCCATCCGGAGCTGTTTCTTTCAGTCCGGCCACTAACTATTCAGCCGAGCGTAGAGAAAATGAGACATGTTATTATTCTCCCGATTCAGAATTGGTAGAGGAATTTAATGGAAGCGGGAAAATGGTCGACCGCTGTTACGGAGGGGCTAATATCAATGGTCTGATGGGGGCCGGCGGTTGGTGTGCGTCCGCAGCTTCGCTGGCACGGCTTGTGGCCGCTATTGACGGAGATCCCGGTGTGCCGGATATTCTGAATGGCGAGAGTATAGCTTTAATGACGTCTCATGATGAAAAAGAGAAAACATGCTTTGGTTGGTCGGATTCCGATGGCAAAGGGAAATGGACAAGAAGTGGCACTCTGTCATCGGCACATGCTCTGATAGAACGATTTCCTGACAAGGAATGTTGGGTTATTCTGACAAATACAGGGGTTTGGACCGGATTTAGATTTACGCGCGATCTTCAACGCCTCATAGATATGCTGAGGTCGCGCTATTCCGGCATTTTGCCCTCGCGCGACCTCTGGTGAGCTTATTTATAATTTTACTTTTTAATTATTTCTTTTCTTCCATAACAAGTTTGGAAAAAACGGATGTCACTATTGCTCCGACAGCCATTGTTATTGCTGAAACAATAAGCACAAGTGATGCTCCTCCTGATTTAAGAAGCATAGGAATGAAAAAGACACCGAGCACAGCTCCGAGTTTTCCAATTGAGGCGGCAAGGCCCACTCCTTGTCCTCGCTGTTCTACGGGATAGATCTGAGGAGGCAAAACGTAAGTTACCAGATGAGGCCCGATGTTCAGGAACAGCTCGAAAGCCATGAAAGCACCGATAGAAATCCATTTGTTCCAACTGTAATGATAGGAAATCATAAGAATCACGAGCGCCACGGCACACATCCAGAATCCCATCGTCTGAATCCCCGCTACCTTGCGGCCTTTATTTATAAGAATAAGGCCGATAATAAAACCGGGGAGAATAATACAGCTTATCCATAGAGTAATTTCAACCGAGGAAGTGACATGAAATATCGGATTCTCGCCCGGGTGAAAATGTTCAAGTCCGAGTGCCATAACAAGAATGGGAAGGAATACACCTATTCCATATACTCCGAGCCCTTCACAAGCCCATGGCACTCCGCTGAGCACAACTTTTTTCCAGTTCTGACATATAAATTGGAAAAGCGAGGTCTTTTGTCCGGGAGAAGCTTTGATGTTATTTACCACAGAGGGATCAATGCGCGCATCTTTTCCAAAAAATTTCTGTGCGGCTATTTCGGCTTCACTTACTTTACCCTTGCCAAGCAGCCATCTTGGACTTTGATAGAATTTTATTCTAAGAAGCACCATCACGGCCGCTGTGATGGCGATAATCCACATCAGATGAGGCCATGCTTCCGCTCTTTTCCAGTATGTGAGCAGTCCAAAACAAATTGCCGCAACGATAATGTTTCCAAACGCACAGGCTCCTTTAGCTATACCGACCATAAGTGACCTATAGCGTGCCGGCATCAATTCTGAAATATAATCGGAATCGAGACTATATTCTCCGCCTATGCCGAGACCGATAAAGAATAAAGCAATCGTAAGGACTGCTACAGAATTAAAAAATATGGGACAAAGAGCTGCAACAAAAATCATGGCCGGACAAAAACGGAAGAAAAATAGATAACCGTATCGATCACTCAGTCGGCCGAAAATTACTGAACCAACCATTATGCCTATCAAATCTGCCGCGCCAATAAGTCCCTGCATGAAAGGAGAGAGTTCGGGATGCAGAATTATATTGAGCATTGGGATAATGATACCGGCGAGCGTGGCCACCGCAGTACCGATCATCTGGCCCAGTGAAGCAACGAAAACGATCCATAGATGTCGACCGGATAGTTTCATGTTGGCCAGGTATTGTTTATCGATTGTGGAGTTTGAACTATTTGTCATAACGAAGCTTAACCCTTTGTGAAAATATTTTTTAAGAATCAATCTAAACTTTCCATGTAAGTCTGGATATTCAGTTATATGCTAAGGTATATCCTCCTTCCTGCTGCAACTGAATTATCTAAAAAACACTTCCTTTTATTTATTTTTAATTTTCAACTTTCACTTATCTTCCTTTAAAGTAAAGATAACTTCAATTTTCGAACATTAATTGAAGAGCCTTTCACTTATGTTTTATTTTTTTGCTACGGGCTTTTTTGCGGGTGCAGTTTCAGGTTTAAGAAATGCGTAATCGGGAAATAGGAAGATCCAGGTTGCTATACAGAAGGGGCCTGTAAGAGTCGGGAGTCCCATTGGGGCAAAGAAAGCATTCATTGCCGCTTGAATAAAGACTGTCGCAATTACTCCTAAAACAGTCCATATTGCTGTTTTCCATGATTTGTTGCAGAAGGTTGCTCCCAGAGCGATTCCGGTGAGGACTGCGCTGAAACCATAAAGACCATTGGCGATATCTGCCCCCGGACCTTGCCAGATAATCACTATAAACAGTGAGATTGCTGACGAAACGGCAGCCCAGATGCAGGCGCGGAGACTGCTTACAGCCAAAGCTGCAAGGAAAAATATGCCGGTGACCCATGAATTAATAAGAAATACTTGTGAAATCCCTTTAAGCCAATATATAATGAGATCTCCGAATTCAAGACTCAAGGTATCGTGTACTCCTGCCGGAAGTTCGGGGGTACCCATGTGTGTGGGAGGCATTCCGTTTAATAGTCGTGCTGCCAGGAGGAAAAAATAGGTTGAAATAACGAAAGGAAATGTGAAAGAACTAACATTCCATCTTCCGAACACATTATCCATACCTGATTTGACCCATGTGGACATAGCTGAACAAAGGATCAGTGCGAGCCACATCCAAACGGTGTTACCGAGGAAGGTTGGGAACGCACATCCAACAAGGCATCCGTTGAATCCCCAGAGGCCCTGAGCTCCTTTGCTGTCGGGAAGCTGAAGGATATAACCGGTAATTGTAGAAACTAAAGTTCCTACAAGCATACCCCATGCTACCGTTGCTAAATCTTCATCAAAAGCTCCCCAGAATATACCGATAAGAAATAAAAGTCCGGTCCATAGGTTATCCTGAAACATTACTTGACCGATTCCTCTTAAAAATGTACGTGGAAAAGTCCGTACAGAATCATTAAATGTATAGATAGCAGACATAGTGGAAAAATATTAAAAACTATTATACATTTTTAACGTTTTTAAGATATATAGGTTTATTGTAGATGTTAAATTGATATATTTTTACTGAAGAACTCATTAAAAAACAAAAATTATGAATCTTACGAGATTTGGCGATTTTTTCAAAGAAAGAGGTTTATTGATTGTGCTTCATGTAATTATACTGATCTTGTCGGTATTGCTTATCACTATGATCTCAATCGATACCTTTAGAAACATATCATTTTATGAAGAATATAATTTTCAGAAATGGCAGTTCTGGATCTGTATGATATTTCTGTTTGATTTTTTTGTGGAGTTTTTTATTTCTCATCACAAATGGAAATATCTGCTCACACACTTCGTATTCTTTATTGTTTCAATACCTTATCAGGCTATAATCTTCTATTTCGGATGGGATGTTTCGAATGAGATTTCATATCTTGTCAGATATATGCCTCTCATAAGGGGAGGATATGCTATGGCGATTGTGATCGGATGGTTCACGTCCAACAAAGCTACAGGATTATTCTTTTCTTATATTATTACATTGTTTTCGACCGTCTATTTCGCAAGTTTAACATTTTATTTATTTGAATATAAAGTTAATCCACTCGTGGAGCAATACACAGATGCTTTATGGTGGGCTGCTATGGACGTAACCACAGTCGGTTCTAACATTGTCGCCGTCACCGGAGTGGGGCGTGTCTTGTCTGTGCTTCTGGCGGCTTTGGGAATGATGATGTTTCCTATCTTCACGGTCTATGTCACCAATATCATTACTGAGCGGAATAAGGAAGCTCAGGAAAACGATACGGGATCGCTTGTAGCTGCATATAAGAAATTTTTGAAAAATCATCCGGATGAGGTTAGAGCGGCAGAGGAAAATGACGATCAAAAGATTAAAGAAGGTGATGATGATGCAAAGCCTTCACACAATATAAATGTTTCTGATTCCAAGACTGCCGAGTCCTCAGGAAATTGACGGATTTTGAGAAACGCCTTTAATTTCTTAAATTTGCAGAATTAAGACAGGCTGATATGGAATTTTTAGAAAATATAAATTATAGCGGCCTCCTTATCGGAGGCTGCACTTTTTTGATAATAGGTCTTTTTCATCCTTTAGTTATAAAAGGGGAGTATTATTTCGGTGAAAAAATAAAATGGGCATTCCTTGTTGCCGGTGTTTTAATTATTATTCCGGCCGTTATGGTTTCTTCGATCGTGCTCTCTGCGTTATTGGGCGTTACTTCTTTCAGCTGTTTCTGGAGTATAAAGGAAGTTAAGGAACAGGTGGAGAGAGTGCGTAAGGGATGGTTCCCGGCAAATCCCAAAAGAATTAAGACTAATAATATAGCGGAGGATAAAAGCGCGACTTAAATAAAAATAATAGGATTCGGATTACTGTCTGTAAAATTTGAATTACAGTATATAAAAAAAGAGGCCCGAAGGCCTCTTTTTTTGTGGGGAAGTTCCTATTACTTCGTAGGATTAAGAACGTAGTTTTGTGTTACGGTTCCGGCTTCTACGTCTTCGGGAAATTCATCAACAACGATAACTCTGGTCGTAATTTCAGCAGAAGCGATGCTCTTGTCAAGCTGAAGGATATCAAACGACATTGAAAGTGCATGGTTTCCTTCGGGAAGATAGTTTGCATTGATAACTGCGCTGAACGGAGCTTCCATTGTGAAGCCGAGATAATGGTTATCCAAAACATAAGTTACCCCACTGAGTGCTGCCTGTTTCCCGCCGAGACCTTCAACATCAATGCCATCGATTGTAAGGTCTGAACCATTGAGAACATATAGAGAACCATTGATTTCAGCCGCATTTTCGTATGTTACGGTTACATCAACCGAGGGGAGATCGTTCTCATCGTGACAAGAAGTGAAAAGTCCCATAGGGAGCAGGAGTAGAAGATAAAGTAGTTTCTTCATAGATTAAATATTATTAGATAGTTTTGATTTTCATTTTATTTGTAAACAAACAACGTGCCATATAGGATTTTAATTGTATTACGGGCTGAAATCATTTTTACAAATTTTTACATGTCCGAATTTAGATTTTTAAGGAACTTTCATCTGATTAAAATATTGAATATAAACTTATTGTAAATATGAATTTATGGCCAAAAGAAAGAGACTGTCTTTGAATCCTATATCAAAGACAGCCTCAAGCAAAGTTTATTTTAAGTATTATTTAAAATCTATTCATATAATTTCACTTTCCACAGGAGTCTCTTGAGGTGCAGCATCGGGGTTATGTTCCTTGATGAGGAATACACAAACAGAACCAATGATGAGTGAAATTCCGGCAACAAGCATCATGAGATATTCTTTTGCAAGCTCTCCGGGTATGCTGAGAAGCGTAAGAATCCATCCTCCTGCAAGAGCTGCAACAATTTGCGGGATACATATTGTGCAGTTGAAGAGTCCAAGATATGTGCCGATATTTCCACCTTTAAGCGAATTAGTGAGAATGGTGAAAGGCCACGCCAACATAGCAGCCCAAGCGCATCCTATGAGAGCGAATGCAATGAAAAGCAGCCATTGGTTGGTAAAGAATGCTGTCATAATAAATCCGGCAGCTCCAAGAAGCAGACTCAGTGTGTAGGAGAATTTACGGCTTCTGAAACGAGGAAGCACTACAGCCCAGAGCACAGACCCGATTGCCTGGACCGCATAGAGAAGCCCCACCCAGTTACCGGCATCGTTATATTGTTTTGTCGCCGCGTTAAGAACCGTCCGCGGAATATACTTACATTGAGAAGCCTCAGCTATTTTTACGGTTTCAGCACCGCTAATGTCAAGAGTTCCGTCAGGATTCTGAGCTACGATGTCGGCCATTGTAAGTTCAAAAGCTCCCTTGTGGGTTTCAAGAAAATCACTTGTCTTTTTTCCGTGGTCGATTATAATATCATTACCGTCGGCAATCAGATATTTCGCTTCATAGTCATGTCCGTCGTATGATATTCCTGGGTAGGTGATGGTTGAAGGAGTATCAAAAGCGTTGAAGGCGACTGTATTTGTGGCATACGTCCAGAGAAAAAGGAAAGCAAACCAGCAGAAGAACTGTACGACACCAACAGTCCAGAACGTTGAAGGAGCGTTTTTAAGAAGAACGATGAGATTTGTTTTCTGTTTTTTCGTTGTCTCGACCACACCGTTATATTCATTATATAGCTGCGGTGGCCATTCCTTGATTTTAATGAGCGAATATATAACGCATAACAGCAGAATGGCGGCTCCTAAATAGAATGACCAAATTACTGTGTCGGGTACCACTCCCGGGGAAGCAACGTTTTTAATACCCACCCACATGAGCAGCATAGGGAAAATGAATCCGACGACCGAGCCGGCGTTGCAAAGGAAACTCTGAATCGAATAAGCCAACCCTTTCTGTTTCTCATTAACCATATCGCCGACAAGCATCTTGAAAGGCTGCATGGCCATATTGATCGACGTGTCGAGAAGCATAAGGGCTATAAGACCGAATAGGATCGCACTCTGCACTGTGAAATGGAAGCTCCCTGCATTCGGAAGCATACACATTACGATTACGGCTATCAGAGCTCCGAATACAAGATAGGGGAGTCGACGCCCGAGTTTATTCCAGGTGCGGTCGCTGAGCAGCCCGACAATCGGTTGAACAACAAGACCCATCAGCGGGGGGAGAATCCAGAAATAACTGAGGTCGTGCGGATCCGCACCGATAGTGGTGAAGATACGCGACACATTAGCGCTTTGCAGGGCGTAAGCTATCTGCACTCCGAAGAATCCGAAAGATAGATTCCAGAGTTTCCAGAAGCCTAAATCAGGTTTGTTTTTCATGACTTTATGTTATTATTTTATTTTCGGTCAAGTAAGTTATTTTTCAAGAGAGTTAAGCCAGATGATCTCTTGCTCCCATATTTCCGGATTAGGAGTTTCCAGAATGATTGGCATATTATCGAAGCGGGGATCATTCACCAGCCTGACGAAAAATTCTTCTCCGAGTGTGCCTTTTCCTATTTCCGCATGACGGTCTATGCGCGAGCCCAGTTCCCTTTTATCGTCGTTTAGATGAATAGCTTTAAGATATCTGCTTCCGATAAGGTCATCGAATTCTTTCCATGCGGCCTCGTAACCTTCTTTTGTTGCCAGATCGTATCCGGCAGAATAGGTATGACATGTATCTACGCAAACTCCAATTCTCGATTTATCTTCCACTTTATCGATTATACTCGCGAGCTGTTCAAATTTATAACCGAGGTTAGAGCCTTGTCCGGCAGTGGATTCAAGCACGGCTGTTACTCCGGTAGTTTTGTCGAGTGTAAGGTTGATGCTCTCGGCTATAAGGTTAAGACACTCTTCGACACTCATCTGATTCAAGTGACTTCCGGGATGGAAATTAAGCATAGTCAGTCCGAGCTGTTCGCATCGCTGCATCTCTTCAAGAAAGGATTTCCTTGATTTTTCCAATTTCTCCGGATCCGGACTCCCTAAATTAATAAGAAAATTGTCGTGAGGAAGGATAAACTCCGGGGTGTAGCCTCCGGCAATACAGTTTTCCTTGAATTTCTCAATCTCTTTTTGCGGAATAGCCTTAGAACTCCAACGAGAACTTGACCCGGTGAAGAGTGCGAAAGATCGTGCGCCAATCCGGGCTGCTTCCAGGGGGGCGGATGATACACCTCCTGAGACACTTACGTGTGCTCCTATATATTTCATAATATTACTCTTTAAAGGTAAACCTTGAGGAGATAAGGCGTATGCAGTTGGAAAAAGTTTTCCTGTATCTTACAAAATTAGTAAAAAATAGAGTTTGTGAAAATTATATTACATTAATTTGTGGAAATTAATTTAATTTTGTGTCATGGAAAAGTTGTCGAAAGCTAAAATGGCTGTTTATTCCTCACTCGGAAAGAAGAAAATGCGTGAAAAACACGGGCTTTTTGCCGTGGAGGGCATAAGATCGATTTCTGATACACTGCGACATTTTGATTGTGTCGCTCTGATTGTAAGAGAGGGATTTTCCTTACCTGCATGGATCGCTCAGCCAATGGAGATCAAGATATTTGAAGTAACAGCGTCTGAAATGCGTCAGCTCACATCTCTTTCCACTCCTTCAGATATCATGGCGATCTACAGGCTTCCGGAGCCTGTGGCGCCGCAAGAAATTACTATTTCTTCCGAGTCTCTTTATCTTATTCTCGATGGAATTCAGGACCCCGGAAATCTCGGAACAATTATCAGAACGGCACATTGGTTCGGAGTGGAGGCAATCTTTGCTTCCTCGACAACAGCAGATATATTTAATCCGAAGACTATTCAGTCTACCATGGGGTCGCTTGATAAAGTCCCTGTGATTTATTGTGATATCATTTCTCTGATAGAGACCAATCCGGATATCCCTGTCTACGGAACGCTTCTTAACGGTAAGAATATTTACGAAACATCGCTGAGCCGGAGTGGCTTTATAATAATGGGCAATGAAGGCCAAGGAATTTCTCCGGAGTTGAGAAAGCTTGTGACTTCACCATTGCTCATACCCCCATATAAAGCCGACGACCATAGCGAATCGCTGAATGTTGCGACTGCTACGGCCGTTGTGTTATCTGAATTCAGAAGTCGACTTTATCGTTGAAAATAATCCGGATATGTCAAATTGCTCAGCGACTTGACAGAGGGGGCAGGAATGCATCGGGAATATGTTCGATTGAAAATTCTTCGCGATTGCCTGTAACCGTAATGATGTCAAGACGATATTTATAGAGTGCAGACTGTTGTTTCAGGTATATATCACCCCCTTTTATAATTTTACGCTGTTTTGCCGAGTCAATCGTATCAAGCGGATGTTGGAAATTTCCGGTTCGAGCCTTGACTTCCACGAAAATAATATATCCATCTTTTTCTGCAATGATATCTATTTCAATGTGGTTACCGACACGCCAGTTTCTTTCTCTAACCGTATATCCTTTTACCCTGAGATAATCGGCGGCAATATTCTCCGCCTCTTTTCCCCATTCACGGTTACGGCGTCCCTGACTTGTATTATCTATCATTTCAGAATGCCTTGAACGACATGTCGAGCCCCTTTACAGAGTGGGTGAGTGCTCCTACTGAAATGAAATCCACTCCGGCTTCGCCATATTTTCTAAGATTATCCAGCGTGATACCTCCTGAGGATTCCGTTTCCACTTTACCATCTACAAGCGCAACCGCTTCTTTTGTCAGTTCAGGAGAGAAGTTATCAAACATAATTCTGTCGACACCTCCATGTTGAAGCACACGGCGTATGTCGTCAAGAGATCTGACTTCGACCTCAATCTTAAGATCTTTATTATTCTCTTTGCGGTATTGATCCGCCCGTGTGATTGCTTTTTCAATTCCTCCGGCAAAATCAATATGATTGTCTTTAATAAGTATCATATCAAAAAGACCGATTCGATGGTTTGTGCCTCCTCCGATTCTGACAGCATCTTTCTCAAGCATTCGCATTCCCGGGGTTGTCTTGCGTGTATCAAGCACTCTGGTGTGAAGTCCGCGAAGTTCATCCTGATATCGGCGTGTGGTAGTGGCAACTCCACTCATTCTTTGCATGATGTTGAGCATTGTCCTTTCAGCTATTAGAAGAGATCTTACGGGGCCTTCCGCAGTGAAAGCTATATCTCCTTTCTTAACCTCCGCACCATCAGAGAGCAGAATATTCATTTTTATTGATGGATCAACTTTATGAAGCACTTTTTCTGCTACCTCTACTCCGGCAAGTATACCGTCTTCTTTAATGATAAGGCGAGACCGGCCCATCGCATCGGCCGGAATAGTGGAAAGCGTTGTGTGGTCGCCATCGCCGAGATCTTCTGCAAACGCGAGGTCGAGCAACTCATCAATCAATTCAGCTTTGGTCTTCATGATTTTTAAAATTTGAAGATTTCTTGTAATTTTACGCAAAGATAAGAAAAAATTTCAAATGGAAATAGAATTACTTACAGTCGGCCGGACGCTAACCGGTTTTGTCAATGCGGGAATTGCTGAATATGAAAAACGCCTTAAACATTATATTCCTTTTTCAATTGTTTCGTTACCTGATATCCGCAATACGCGTTCACTCACGGAGGCCAGACAAAAGGAGATGGAAGGAGAGCAGATTTTAGGACGCATCCAGCCGTCGGATTTTATTGTTCTTCTCGATGAGAGGGGCAGGGAGTACACATCAATGGAATTTTCCGGTTTTATCGAAAAACTAATGCTTTCCGGCCGAAAAAAAATAAGATTTGTGGTTGGCGGTCCTTATGGTTTTTCTGATGCTGTCTATTCGAGGGCTGATTCGAAGCTTTCGCTGTCGAAGATGACATTCAACCATGAGATGGTAAGGCTTTTTTTTACAGAGCAGATTTATCGTGCAATGACTATTCTTCGAGGTGAGCCTTATCATCATGAATAGCTTCAGAGTTCACCCTTCCTTGTTCAGTTTTGGCAGAAGTCTCGGAAGTGTTTTTATTCTTTCTTTTTTTACCGAATACCCGGTTAAGTTTTGGCATGAATGACAGCATCACCAGAACAGCCATCACAGCCATATAAAGCAAAGAAAGGTTTGTGAGAATTGCCCGGTTGTCACGTCCGAAGCTTAATGGGTCACCCGAGGTCTCCGGTGACATAAAGTCGTCAATATTAATGGCTCGCAAGGAGCTTTTCCAGACTATCATGCCGTCAGAGAGGAATACGACAGCCGGGTTTCCCCGGGCCACTTCCTTTATAGCCGTATCATCAGCAGAATAGATTTCATATTCCGGCATTGAGAGATCTTTCCAGTTTTCAATGTCACCGATACTTCCGGAGACGGCTGCGATCATGTCGATATTATTTTTTTCGGCCCAATTATAGAGGGAGTTGATTTTCCAGGTTGTGGCAATAGAGACAGAGCTTATATCCGGCATAAGCAGGAGAAGTTGTTTCCCTTCATTGCCGATCACTTCTTCCGTGACATCGAGCGTTCCCCGATCATCCCATAATCTTAGGTTTTTTTCAGATTCATTCAGTTTGGGTTCTGATAATTTTGCCGTCTGGCGGCGCTCCACGAATTTCCAACCATCCTCTTCCTCCGGTAGGATATCGCTTTCTGAAAACTCTTTGCGAATGCCATCTTTTTCGTATATAAAAATCAGGCCGCCATCACTATCTCCCTCATCAATATCTTCAATAATAGAAACTCCTTCCGGATAGGGGCGAAAATCAAGAAGAGGCTGATAAATATATCCGATCAAGCCGATTATCGTTATAAATACCCCGGTTGTTACGAGTGCAATCCATTGCAAGGCAGGAGTTATCAGACACCCTGCTTTCTTATTATAACGGATTAACCAGACAGCAAAAATAGTAAGGACAACGTTTTTCCAGAATGTAGCCCAATTGGATATGATGAAGGCATCTCCGAAACATCCGCAGTCGGCCACAGGATTTGACATGGCAATCCAAAGTGTCAGCGGAAGCATAACGCACATAAAAGCCATGCAACACCATACAGCGGAGCGCCGGAAGCATCCGAACACGATAAAGATACCGATAATAAATTCGGCTCCAAAGAGAAGGAATACCGAAACCAACACAAGATTAGGCCATACCGTGAGGCCCATAGCCCCGAGATAATCATTAACCTTGTAGAGTGTTCCCCAAGGGTCAATGGCCTTTACAAATCCTGAAAATATGAAGACGCCACCGGTTAATAACCGGATAAACCATGTTATGAGGGTCAGGAGGCGATTATTGGTTGTCGGAATGAAGTTTAATGAGAGCAAAGAGCGCATAATTAATCATGTCCATATAATTGGCATCTACACCTTCGCTGATAAGTGTCTTGCCGCTGTGTGATTCAATCTCTTTGGTACGCAGCAATTTCTGTAGAATAATATCGGTGTAGCTGCTGATACGCATCTGTCGCCATGCTTCGTCGTAGTCGTGGTTTTTATTCATCATCAGAGCTGTGGCGCGTTCTATCTGCTCTGTATAAAGTTCCAGAGCTTTTTCAGAAGATATCGGTTGGCCGGCTCCGAGTTTGAGCTGAATGAGGGCAATTGCGCAGTAATTTACAATCCCTATATACTCAGGTTCAATTCCTTCATTGACGGCTGCCTTATCCATTCCTTTCTCCTCAAGAGAGCGGATTCGGCAAGCCTTGATATATATCTGGTCGGTGAGACTTGAAGGACGCATTATACGCCAGGAAGTGCCGTAGTCAATTAGTTTTTTCTCAAAGATATCGCGACATATTCTCTTTGCGTCGGCAAATTCTTTGACTGTATCCGGTTTTTTCATAATCTTTGTGCTTTTGAACCCGATTAGGATTTCTTTAGCAAGGTTAGTGTTGGCTTTGGAAAAGCAAAATTAGTTTAATCTTAATTAATTTGCAAATGGCGCCTTTGGTATATGTTATATGAGCATGAAAGAGTGTTTTTTATGATTCGCTGCCTAAGATGGGTGTCAGAAAATTTTTATTAGTGGGCAAATGTTGTTATATTTGAAAATTAAATGAAACATACCTGCAAGTTTCTCTCCATCGGTGAAATTTGTAACGAACAAAATTATATATATGGCAAATCACGACATACGTTTTATCGCAGAATGGGAAACGCAAAAAGGAATTCTGCTGGCGCTCCCCGAACCTCATACTGATTGGAATTATATCCTTGATGAGGCCAGAGATCAGTATAGGCGTCTCATAAAGGCTTTAAGCGATCATGGTAACCGTTGTTTGGTAGCTTGTGCAGACAAAGAGAGTGCGGAAGAACTGTTAAGTGATTGTGACCAAGAATTCATCACTCTTTTTGAAGCTCGTTATAATGACACATGGACACGTGATTACGGTCCTATTTCGGTAGTTCGGGGAGAACGCCTGCGCGCTCTTGATTTTGGATTTAACGGGTGGGGTCTTAAGTTTGCAGCTGATAAAGACAACCTGATGAATCTTCAGATGAGAGATCGGCTACTTATTCTGCCGGATATGTATAGGAATGAACGGTCGTTTATTCTTGAAGGCGGATCTGTTGAAAGCGATGGTAGAGGAACCGTGCTTACAACCTCTCGATGTCTACTATCACCAAATAGAAACGGAGGAAAATCAAAAAAGGAGATTGCGGATATTCTTGGAGAACGTCTTGGCACAGATCATGTTCTTTGGCTTGACTATGGTGCTCTTGCCGGAGATGACACCGATTCGCATATCGATACTCTTTGCCGTATGGCTCCGAATGATACGATTCTTTTTACGGGCTGCCGCGACATGGACGATATTCATTTTGAAGATCTACTCGAAATGAGAGCACAGTTATCGATGTTCCGTAATGCTTCGGGCGAGCCTTATAATCTTGTGGAACTTCCACTTCCTGCTGCTATCTATGATGAGGACGGTATGCGGCTCCCTGCCTCATACGCTAATTATCTTATCACCAATAAAGAGATATTTATGCCCGTTTATGGTCAGCCTGAGAATGACCTGCTTGCCTGTCAGACAATACGCATCGCTTTTCCTGACAGAGAGATCGTTCCGATTGATTGCACCACTCTAATAAAGCAACATGGGTCGTTGCATTGTGCTACAATGCAATTGCATTAATTTCTTTGATTATTTTAAACCTCTTCTCTTATCCGGATCGAAAATAGACTTAAGTATTGCTAACGGACGCATCAATATTTAAGAAGGTTTTCCAAATTTTAGAAATTATTATTTTTATAAGATCTGATGAAAAAAAATTTAAAAATAGGGATAATTCAACATTCTTTCGTGGAGGATGTGGAACTGAATATGGCATCCAATCTTCGTGCAATTGAGAATCTTGCTAATGAAGGAGCAAATCTTATTGTATTATCGGAGCTTCATGACTCACTCTATTTCTGTCAGACAGAAGATGTTGAAAATTTCAACTATGCACAAACTCTTCCCGGAGAATTTACGGATTTTTATGGCAAAGTTGCCGCTGATAATAATGTGGTGATTGTTTCGAGCACTTTTGAGCGAAGAGCTCCCGGACTTTATCATAACACCGCCGTCGTCTTCGAGAGCGACGGCAGTGTGGCAGGCATGTATAGGAAAATGCATATACCTGATGATCCGGGCTTTTACGAGAAGTTTTATTTCACTCCGGGAGATCTTGGATTCGAACCGATAGAAACAAGTGTCGGACGTCTTGGAGTGCTCGTATGCTGGGACCAATGGTATCCGGAGGCAGCCCGACTGATGGCCATGCGAGGAGCGGAAATTCTTATTTATCCTACAGCCATAGGATGGAATCCTGATGATACATCGGAGGAAAAAGAGCGTCAGCGTGAAGCCTGGATTCTTATTCAGCGTTCGCATGCCGTAGCAAACGGTTTACCTGTTGTAAGTGTAAACCGGTGTGGCTTTGAGGAGGATCCCTCGGGACAGACCTCCGGCATTGATTTCTGGGGGTCAAGTTTTGTATGTGGTCCGCAAGGTGAGATTCTTTACCGGGCGGGCGAAAATAGCGTTGCTGAAGAGGTGATAGTCATAGATGCTGACAGAACTGAGAATGTAAGGCAATGGTGGCCATATTTTCGTGACCGCCGAATCGATTGCTATGAGGGACTCACTCAACGTTTTTTGATCTAATCCCGAATATTATCAGAATTTGTAAAATTTCAGAGTGAAATATTACTCATAGCTTTCTGGAATGCTTCGGCCATGGATTTGGCTGCACGGCGTCCGTCGCCCATTGCGAGGATTACGGTAGCCGGACCGCGAACGATATCTCCGCCGGCATAGATTGCAGAGGCGGATGATTTCATGGAGTCCTCATCAACCACAATCCCTCCCTGGCGTGTAAGATTAACCATAGGCATGTCCTCGGGGGGGTTGGGTAGGTAACCGACACTCACCACGACTATATCCACGGGTATCTCCTCAATGGCTCCTTCGATAGGCACAGGAGAACGTCGTCCCGATTCGTCCGGTTCGCCAAGTCTCATTTTCTGAAGACGCATGCTTTTCAGAAATCCTTTTTCGTCGGCTACGTATTCCACAGGATTGCTGAGCGTGATAAATTCCGTGCCCTCTTCTATGGCATGGCGAATTTCTTCCTCTCTTGCGGGCATCTCTTCCGTGCTGCGACGATAGACGATCATTGCATGTTCCGCTCCCATTCGGATTGCAAATCTCACGGCGTCAATGGCAGTGTTACCTCCGCCGATCACGGCTACTCTCTTGCCGGTAAGCGGAATTGAGTTTTGGCCAAATGCGGAGGGTCCGGTAAGATTGAGGCGGATAAGATATTCGTTTGCCGTCATAACGCCCGGCAGGTTTTCTCCCGGAATACCCATAAATCTCGGCTTTCCCGCTCCTGTTGCAACATATATTCCTTTAAATCCACGTTTTGTGAGTTCTTCCCATGATATGCTTTTACCGACAAAGCAATCTTTTATAAACTCCACCCCCATATCCCGGAGTTTATTGATTTCGCTCTCGACAACATCATTAGGCAGACAAAACTCCGGAATCCCATATTTAAGGACACCTCCAAACTGATCAAGAGCTTCAAAAACTGTGACTTTGAAACCTCTTCGACACATATCGCCGGCGAAAGACAATCCTGATGGTCCGGAACCTACAACAGCGATCTTAATTGGAATGGTAGGTAATGCAGGGAGAAAGTGGCGTGAGTCATGTTCTCGAAGTTCGCGTCTATAGTCGGCGGCAAAACGTTCAAGATTACCGATTGAAACGGCTTTTTTCTTCATTTTAATATAAATACATGATGCCTCGCATTGCTTTTCCTGAGGGCATACTCGTCCGCATACGGCCGGAAGTGCCGTTGTGCGATCGAGCACATCCATTGCGCTTCGAATGTCGCGACGTTCAATATTCTTTATGAATCCGGGTATGTCGTTATGCACCGGGCAGCCTTTAACGCATCCGGGATCGGGACAATCAAGACAACGAGTGGCTTCAAGCACGGCTTGATCAAAACTTAAGCCTTCATTAACTTCTGTTACGCACGTTTTACGGTATTCCGGATCAAGTTCAGGCATTTTAGCACGCGGAATTGCTGTGCGTTGTTTTGCTGTGAGACGCGCGCGCAGATCAACGCGCCATTTTTCGTTACGGTCTGTCATGAGAAAAGTCGCTGACGATTTAACAATTGGTCGAAATCCACAAGATGTGCATTGAAGATCGGGCCGTCGATGCAGGTCTGCTTACGTTCGCCACCTACAATTACACGGCATGTCCCGCACAAACCTATTCCATCAATCATTATCATATTGAGTATGCAATCAGTAGGGATATTGACTTTTGCAGTTATAGCTGCAATGCTTTTCATCATTTTTGTCGGCCCCGATACGATTACTTTCTCTATTTTTTGTTCACTTAAGGTTTTCTTAACGACGTCGAGGAGATTTTCCTGAGGAACGAGTTCCACTTTTTTGCTGAATCTCATTATATCGTCAGAAAGACAAGAGGCTTTATCAGAGCTCTCAGATATGATGGTTGAAACGGAACAACCGTTTTCCGATAATGCCTTGGCAAGCGGAAGAAGAGGAACAAGACCACCTCCGTCGCCACAACAAAGAATTTTCTTATCGGAATCAATGATAGCCGGTTTCCCAAGCGGACCGAGTAGATCCGTGAGAGCCTCTCCAATCGTGAGTCTGCTGAGGATCTCGTCAAGGCCTTCCGCTCTGTGAATAATAAAATCGATTATTCCTTCCCGAGTGTCTGCATCCACTATGGAGAATGGAATTCTGACACCCTCTTCCGAGAAGCGTACAATTATAAAATTTCCCGGCAAAGCTCTTTCGGCAACCTCAGGATTATTAATTCTAAGTCTGACAGTGCGGTTGGAATATGGCTGTATGTCTAATATCTCATTCATTTTGGAATTATATCTGCACGTTAGGTATATCTCATGAAAAAGCTATGGTTATTGTTGATTATGGATCTGTTATTGCATTCGATGCATAATTGGATAAGCTTCTTTTATGAAATATACTAAAGAGTCGGTTGTGAATGCAAATATACTCAAAAAATAAAAAAGAATGGAACCTGATTCCATTCTTTTTTAAAGTTCTTTTGTCTGTTGTCACAGATTTTTATAATTCCAAGGTGTTATTTCTTTTCAACTCTCTTGTCCATTCTATCTTTTTTCTCTTTAGCTCCTCTTTCAAGAATTTTCTTTCCGGGTGCTTTCTGTCCGATTCTTGCCTGACGGTTTGGTGTCTGGTTGGTCAGATAGGAATTCTCAAGATATGTAACGTATTGGTCGTGAGTCAGAATCTTCTTGAGATCAGCAAGATATTTAGCATGAATCTCATTCATTTTTGAACGTACATCGATGCGGGCGCTTTTTTCATCATTTTTTGCAGCTTTCATAGCATCCTTCAGTTCATTACGAGAAGTCTGCACAGCATTGTCGAGAGCCTTTATTTCTTTCTTCTGAGCATCAGTGAGCTCGATGCCTTTAAAGCGGTCGCAGTCGCGTTTGCAATCACCGATTGCATCGCAATCCTTGATACTTTCACAATCACCGGTATCGTTGCATTCAACTTTTGCTTCGTTACAAACTTTATTTGATTCACATGAATTGTTGCATGCTGCAGAGTTATGATGCTGAGCAAATGCCGGAGTCCCTATTGCAGCTATAGAAAGCAAAGCAAAGGATAAAATTGATTTTTTCATATTTATAAAAATTTAAATTCTATTAATATGACGTTTAAAAAAGAAAATAGTTTATTCGAGGAGCTCAAAAAAATACTTTTAACTGTTGGTTTCAATCCGTTCTTATGTATGTATTGATTCTTTCTACGGGCTTTATTTTATAAATTTTTATAGGTTTTTATTCTTAAAATTAGAAATGTAATATATTGTTAATTAATATGATGGCTTAAAAGAATATTATTTAATGCAGTTTAAATATTTTCAAATAAAAAAAATTTAAGTAATTTTATAATTGGAAACGTAATTAACATTACCGGATTTATGTATTAATATTCTTTCGTGATTTGATTGCGTAAATTTGTCCGGTAGAAACTTTTCCACTACATAGATATCTAAAATGACTTTATTTAGCCATAATGATTATACCGGAGCAGGTCTTTTTAAAAATGTCTCGTTTCTAATATTGATTGGAACGTGGATTGCAACAGCTTCAGCCGGTACAAAAATAGAGGTGACCAATTCATCTTCTTTCTTAAGGGAGTCTGAGATGATAGAGATTCCTGCAGTTGATATTCCGGAGTTAGCGGAAGGTTGTAAATTCCGTATAGTGAATGCTGAAGGGATTGAACAGCCCTATCAGCTCACCCACGACGGACTCCTACTTTTAGAAGTAACAGCCGATGCGGGTGAAAAAGTGGAATACGAGATATGGGAAGGTCAGCCCGGAGATTTCGCGCCGGTCTGCTATGGCCGACAATTTCGTGAAAGAAAAGACGACCTTGCATGGGAAAACGATCGGTCGGCTTATCGTGCGTATGGCCCGGCACTTCAGCGAAGTGGAGAAAAGGCATTCGGATATGATATATGGAGTAAGTCTGTGCCTTATCCTGTCCTTGAGCAGAGATTTCATGATGATATTGTCAGAAAGATCTCATTCCATGACGATCACGGGAATGGAATGGATGGATATGCAGTAGGTCCTACTCTCGGAGGCGGAACCGCAGCCTTGCTCGACAAGAAAGGAAATATCATCTATCCTTATTGTTATGAATCTTACGAAATTCTTGATAACGGCCCATTGCGATTTTCATTTCGTCTTGTATATCCGGTCGTAGAGATTGACGGAGAGAATGTAAAAGAGATTCGAACAATTAGTCTTGATAAAGGGAGCTGGCTTAATAAAACTACTGTCGATTATGAAGGATTGCAAAGGGAAGCAAACGTCTTTCAAGGTATTGTGGTTCATTCATCCAACCCCAATGGTTTCAAAGTCTCTCCGGAGAATCAATTTGTGGCATACGAGGATTTTACCGATGCTCCCGACAAAGGAAACGGACAAGTTTATGTTGGAATCGTATCTCCGGATTCCGACTTTTTCAGTTTTGTTCCACGAGGTAAGGAAAAGCAACAGGTTCCCGGCATTAAGGATTCGATAGATTCAACTTCCGGTGATGGTATTGAAGGCCATGTCGGAGCTGTTGCAAAAACCAAGCCCGGATCTTCTGCACTTGTTTACTATTGGGGCTCCGGTTGGAGTAAAGGGGGAGTTTCGGATTATTCGGACTGGCAACGATATCTGTCGGATTTTTCCAAGCGTCTTAAAGAGCCTTTGAAAATAAGCTTAATAACAAAATAGATTCCCTTTTCTCAACAAATTTGAAAATCATTTGCCTTTCTGATGTGAGATTATAAAAGTTATGTCGTTTCGGAAAAATTTTTTATTGAGAGTCCTGGTTCTCCTGATTATTGCATGTGCTATTCCGGTTCATGCCAATAACCTTTATATAAGGGAGATGACAGAGGCAAACCGTTTTAACGACAGAACAGTCTATAAAATTCTCAAAGATTCAACGGGATTTGTCTGGTTTGCTACCGGAAAGGGAATTGAGCGATATGACGGAATTCATGTGAGGCATTATCCGATCGGCTCAAAAAGTCCCGGACTTGTTTCCGATATAATACAAGTTCCTCAGAGTGGGGAAATTTTTGCAGGTAATAAAGAGGGATTATGGCGTTTGTCAGAGTCAGGGTTGTCGTTCGATTTGCTGAAAGAGCTAAATTTGTCGCAGATTTCTTCTATGGCTGTGGCCGGTTCGGGACGACTGGTTGTTGGAACAACTTCCGGTCTATATCGTGTTGATACGCGCAAAAAGACTTCCGATAAGATAGCTCTTGCTTCAACATCTTCACTCGGGACACCGGCTGTAAATGATTTATGTTACGATGACCGGTCATCAACTATCTGGCTTGCCACTACCAACGGATTGCAGAGTGTTAGCATGGAGTATCCTTCGAAAGCCAAAGCATACGAATTCGGATCGCCTGCCCGGAAACAATCTTTTAACAGAATAATAAAGATAGGGGATAATATTTATCTTGGAACATTAAGCCGGGGAATAATAAAGTTTAATATTCCTACCGAGACATTCAGTGATTACACAGATATCGGCTGCAATGTTATATCAGCCTTTGAAACGGATGGTAACGGCAAGCTTTATGTAGGGTCAGATGGCGGTGGAGTGAGTGTGATAGATACTCAAACCGATAAGGTGATTCAGCATTACAGACGAGAAGATAGAAAAGCAAATGCCCTTCATTCCAATTCGGTCTATTCTCTTGAACTTGGGAAAGAAGGCCGTATCTGGGTGGGATATTATCAAGCCGGAGTAGATTATTCTACTAATAATAACGGCATTTTCAGCGTATTTGACGATGAATATTACTCCACTTTCCGAACAACGGCCCGAAGTGTGCTTCGCGATGGCGAACGTATTATTCTCGGCACCCTTGAGGGTGTGGGTATAATTGATTTGCTCAACAAGAAATCGGTTACTTTCCGGCGTCCTATATTACGTTCAGACATGATTCTCTCCCTTGTGAACTATAAGGATCGTTATTATGTCGGCACTTATGGAGGTGGTCTAAGCGTGATTGATAAGAATGGAAATGTCTCTGAATTTCCTGTTGCAGACGACCAGTTTATGTATGGCAGTATCTTTGCACTAAGTCATGACGGTTCAGGAAACTTATGGATAGGAACTTCCAACGGTGTCTATAAATATGATGGCAGCCGGATTGTTTCTCATTTCACATCGTCCAATAGCCGACTCCCGGAGGGAAATGTCTATGAAATATTCTTTGATTCATCCGGAAAGGCATGGATTGCCACAGAAAACGGACTTGCCATATATGATAATCATAATAATACCATAAGGACCGATTTATTTCCAAAAGGTTTTTTCAACAAACTGAATATTCGCCAGATTTTTGAAGATCGTAA
This sequence comes from uncultured Sangeribacter sp., assembly GCA_964581685.1. Lineage (GTDB taxonomy): Bacteria > Bacteroidota > Bacteroidia > Bacteroidales > Muribaculaceae > Lepagella. Next base: position 68,260 of record CAZOPN010000002.1, read on the forward strand.
GCATCGTCTCTACTTCCTTCCCTACAAGGGAGACCTTTACAGTTCTGACAGAGAAATGAAAACATTCGGAAAAGTATCTTCCCGACTTCTCGAACAGCGCGATGTGAAAGCCATGACAGAAGATAAATTCGGCAATTTATGGATAGCAACGTCAGAGGGAATGGTCCGTTGGAACGGACGTGACAGCTGGAAGGAATTCGGAACGGCAGACGGCATTCCGAGTAAGGATTTTAATTCGTGCCGCCCAGCTATAGATGAGGACGGTAATATTTGGTTTGGAAACTCAATGGGGCTGATTATGCTAAATGGCAAGCAAGCTTCTACAGATCCCGTTTCAAGCAATGTCCGTCTAAATGATATTTCTGTTAATGGAATGGAATATCAGGGGAAAGTGAGGCATGAAGATAATGCTGCGGTTATTGATTTTCATCGCCATTATGGAAACGTGACGTTATCTTTTTCTGATTTCAGTTATTCTGATCCCGATAATAACCACTATGAATACAAGATGGATGGTGTGGATGATGAGTGGCATGAATTCGGTACTGATTTTTCGGCTACCTATTATTCATTACCTTCCGGAACGCATACCATTCATGTTCGGTCGCGAGGTTCGCTTGAAGATGCGCTTACTGTCAAAATAAAAAATCCCCTTGAATGGTGGGCATGGGTGCTTTGGGTTATCCTTGCAGTCGTGGTTGCGGTGTGGATTTTCATCGTGTTGCGTAAGTACAGGAGGAAACTTTATCCGGTCGAACAGGAGGAAATGGAAGAAGGGGAGGAGGAATTCGCTGAGACAGCCTCAGATTCAGATGAAAACGAGAATAATAAATACAAGATGTTCAGGCTCAGTGACAGGGAATGCCGACAACTGGAGCGAAATCTTAAAGAAATCGTTTCTGAAAAACGCCCGTTTGTAAAGCCGGATCTGCGTATAGACGATCTTGCCGAGATGATCGGTGTGTCGCGGTTCAGACTCTCATTTTATTTCAGCCAGTATAAACATATCACATATTACGAATATATCAATACATTGAGGGTTGAAGAGTTTAAGAGACTTGTAGAATTATATGGTCCCGATAAGTATACTCTTTCCGCCTTTTCAGAGAAAGCGGGGTTTAGCTCGCGCTCCACTTTCTTCAGATATTTTAAGAAAGTGGAGGGAATCTCCCCGGCCGAATATCTGCGACGCAATTCTGCCGAACGTTCTAAATAATTGTAAGGCCCCATTTTTTATGAGATGGGGCCTAATATATTGATTATATTTACAAAGAACTTCGCCATATTTCTACTTACATCGCTAAATCTTTATTTAAAAGAACAATTGCAAAAAAAAATGCGTTATTTTGACGCATTTTTTTGTTGATTGAATTATTATTATTAATTTTGCGTCAAAATAACGCAAATGCTGTTTTACTATGGTGAAATTTGATCAGCATATAGAATTAGAAAATAATGATGGTAATAAGTCTGAGAGGGGAAATTATAGTTATAAATATCCTCGACCGGCTTTGACAGCTGATTGTGTGATTTTCGGCTTTGATGGGAACGGACTTAAACTGCTTCTGATTGAGCGGGGAATTGAACCTTATAAGGGTTACTGGGCTCTCCCCGGCGGATTTATGAAGATGAATGAAACCATAGATGAATGTGCGCGTCGTGAGCTTTTTGAAGAAACCGGAATAAAAAATGTTTACCTTGAGCAATTTCGGGTATTTAGTAGTGTGGATAGAGATCCACGTGGACGCGTAGTAACGGTTGCTTTTATAGCTTTGGTACGCCCGTCGGATTATAATGTCGTGGGAGGAGATGATGCGCAGAATGCCTATTGGTTTGAATCTAAACATCTTCCTCCTTTAGCTTTTGATCATCGGGAGATCGTTGCCGCTGCCAGGGCTCATCTTAAGGATATGATTAAGGTGAAGCCGGTGGCCTTTAGTCTTCTTGACGAGCTCTTTACGGTTGATGAATTGAGGAAAGTATATGAAGAGATTAATGAGAAAAGATATGATCGTCGAAATTTTCAACGGAAATTGGTTCAATCTGATATCGTGGATATGGTAGTGGAGAGTCGCCCCATGACGTCTTGCACTCCCTTTGATAAGGAAGCAGTGGCAGGTTGTCAATTTATTCCTAATACAAATAATATCTCCCCCGGAAGAAAGTCAAAATTCTTCGGATTGAAAAATAAATTAAGACATTTAATAAATCCTGAGGGAAAAGATGATGAGTTGATAGATGAGGGTCCGGAGGATGAGAATGAGGACGGTTCGATAAAAGATCTATTTAATTATTAAAGCAGCTTCACCGGCTTATTTCCGACCAACGGCTTTCTTACAAATTGATGCGCCGAAACAAAATGATGAAAAACGAAAATTATGTTGAAATCCAGACTTGCGGATTAATGATGAAAGATGAAAGAAGTAAGATGAAAGAAGTATGATGAATTTATGATCAGCTGATTTTGAGAAAGCCTTATTCTTAAATGATGTTTTCATCTTGATACTATGAAAACAAGGATTTAATACTGTGAAAAATACATATTATTGTAATAAAATTTTTAAACAAAAAGAATTTAAGTTATGAAAACAGGATCAGATGCTCCAAAAGTTAAAACAACGGTATTCAATCTCATCATTCTTGATGAGTCCGGATCAATGAGCAATGCTCGCACCGCTACAATCAGCGGTTGTAACGAATGCCTCGGCGTAGCCCGTTCTCTGCAAAAAGAGAATCCTGATACTCAGCGCTGTCTGGTATCAATATATGCCTTCCAGAGCGGTAGTGTTCCTTCCCGCTATCTCGTAAAGAATAAAAGTGTGGAAAATGTAAAAGATATAACGTCACGAGACTATAACCCCATGGGTTGTACCCCTCTTCTGGATGCTGTAGGAATGACTCTGACCGATCTCAAGGCTGTCGCTTCGACACATGAGGATGCTACAGGAGTGATAACCATAATTACCGACGGCTATGAGAATTCCTCGCAGGAGTATACATGGAAAGATGTAAGCCGTCTTATCAGCGAATTCAAGGAACAGGGCTGGGCGGTTAATCTTATCGGTGCCAATATCGATGTTGAGGAGATGGCAACGAAGATGAATATTGAGGTAGCGAATGCGATGGCATTTGAAAACGATGATTTGGGAACGGAAAAGATGTTCGGCAGTTTTTCAAACGCACAAATGGCATACCATAGAGAACGCACTTCTCGTGAAAGCGTCGCCCGGTCAGACGAAGAGAAAAGAGATATAAGAAAACAAATGTCTAAGGACTTTTGGAACAGATAACAGATATCCATCATATTTTCCCGGACGTGTCATAAAAAGAAGATGAGGGCAACCCCTCATCTTCTTTTTATGTTGTATAACATACGCGGCAGACATGCTTTATTCGCGGCCCTTTAAACAAGATCTTTCGTGAAAGAAAAATAATACTTAAATTTGAATAATATTGTGTCAATAAATTTAGTGAGACGAGAGTGTCACTAAATTATATTGTTGGACCAGAGTAATTTAACAACTATTTTATATCATACAAGTAAATGAGATAAATGTAACAAAAAAATATTTGTCGAGGGGTCGCATAGCATGTAATTTTGCATCGGATGAATTAGTTATCAGTCTGCCTCTCCGTCGGCATTTGCCGGCGGAGCAGGGAGGAAGAAACAACAGGACGACTTTAAAACTATACATGATATGGACTCAAAAACAATCATCACCAAGGCCTACTCAACCTATTATTCGGACGTTGTCCGTTACATAAGTTATAAGACCGGGGACTCGGTTGTGGCAGAAGATATGGCTCAGGATGTTTTCCTGAAAATACTCTGTTATGATGCTGAGTTGCTTTGGGAGTCGATGAAGAATCTCATATATAAAATTACGGTTAATCTGGTGAACGATTACTGGCGCCGTCATTATGTGCGTCAGGAGGCTGATGCATATCTTACTGAAATGATGGCTACGAGCAGCAATTCCACAGAAGAAAGTGTGAATTACCGCGATCTTCGCACACAGGAGCAGCAATGCTTAAGCAAGATGGCTAAAAAACGTCGCGAGGTTTATAACCGCCGCCGTTTTTATGGTGAAAGCGCACAGGAAATTGCGGACAGCATGGGTCTCTCGCGCCGGACTGTGGAGAATCATCTCTTTTTAGGATATAAGGAGATGCGCACGTATATTTCGGCATGTTGCTAACGGTGAGGGTCAATGTGTCATTTATCAAAGAATATAATAGAAACTAACTTAACTTATATGAATCGAAAACCCAATCTCCAGAGCCGCAAGATGCAGGCTCTGCTGACAGCTCTGGTGCTGACAGCAGGTGGCGGAAGTGTTATGACTTCTTACGCCGCGCCGGCAGCAACAGTCGCTACAACAGAGAGGACAGTAAAGGGAACCGTTGTCGATGATAGCGGAGAACCTGTAATCGGAGCCACAGTAATGGTGCCCGGAACATCGATCGGTACAGCAACCGATCTTGACGGAAATTTCACTATTAATGTGGGAAGCCATAAGGAACTTCAGGTTTCTTATATCGGTTACAAAACAATCAAGGTACCCCTCGATGGAAAAACTCAATTGAACATTGTCTTAACGGAAGATAGCAGTCTTCTCGATGAAGTGGTGGTTGTCGGTTATGGTACGCAGAAGAAAGCTACTATGACCGGTGCCGTTACTGTTGTCGGAAGCCAGCAGCTGGAAAGCAAGGGAACTCTTGCAAGTCCTGTACAGGCTATGCAGGGACAGGTTCCCGGTGTGATCGTTACGCGTTCCAATTCTGCTCCCGGTGAGGAAGGGTGGAACATGCAGATCCGTGGTTCTGTTTCAAAAAATGCCGCAGATCCTCTGGTGATTATTGACGGTGTGGAATATGAAGGAGTTGGAGCACTTAACCAGATCAACCCTTCCGATATCGAGTCGATGAATATTCTTAAGGATGCTGCCGCTTCAATCTACGGATCGAAGGCAGCCGGTGGTGTGGTGCTGATTACCACAAAGAAAGGTTCTTCCGACCGAGTGAAAGTGGATTACAACGGTTCTTTCACAGGAAAATTCATCGGTAACCAGCCGCGTCCCGCACGTCTTGTGGATTGGGCTAACGCTCAGATCGAAGCTTATCGTAACGATGGGTATGATGATACTTACGACCGTATCCGCTGGTGTCAGATGATGATTGAATATAAAGACCAGTATATCAACTTCGACAATACAGCCAACCCGATCAATATGTTCGGCGATACGGCAGATCTTACTTTCTTCGATACAGACTGGAATGAGATTCTCTGGGGCAATTCCTGGTCGACGAGTCATGACCTGGCAGTTTCAGGCGGAAATGATAAAAACACTTATCGTGTGTCGGCCGCTTACATGTATGATGATTCAAACTTGAAATGGGGTAATAACCATAACAACCGTTTCAATATACGTTTGAACAATACTTTCAAATTTCATGAGAAATTCTCATTAACCTCATCAATCGCTCTTAACCGTCAGGATCAGGTTGCACCGACACGAATTGGAGCTTGTCTTACTTCTTCTACGGCTCAGCCCGGTTTCCCGTCTTCGACAATCGATGGCAAGCCTTACGGATGGGGTGGCAACTGGAAAGCGCCCAACTGGGAAGCTGAGCTTGGTGGCGATAATAAATATAAAGCCGTTTCGGTGAATGTCAGCGAGGCATTCCGCTATGATATCATTACGGGTCTCAGCCTAAATGCAACCTTCGGTTACAACTATCGTGGCAATACCCGCGACAAGAAGAGTCTGGCAGTCGACTATTATAACTATGCGGGCGACAAAGTTTGGTTCACCGACCCGACAGAAGATAAGACAAGTTACGAGAAATGGTGGGACAAGCGTGAACTCTTCACCGGTCAGGGTTATCTTGATTATAATTCCACATTCGGTCAAGACCATAATTTCAAGGCAATGGCCGGTGTGCAGTATACCTTCACTGACTATGAGGCTAATACCAATACCGCTCTCGACATCACTCCTTCACTTGAAATCGTGAATGGTCAGGGTCTCCACACAATCACGGCAAGTAAATGGCAGGAAGCACTCCTTTCTTACTATGCACGTCTCAATTATGACTTCCGTTCGAAATATCTTTTCGAGGCTCAGGCCCGTTACGACGGTAGCTCGAAATTCAAACCCGAAAATCGATGGGCTTTCTTCTGGGGAGTATCGGCCGGTTGGCGAATCACGGAGGAGAACTTTATGCAGGGTGTTCGTGAATGGCTTTCAGAACTTAAACTCCGTGCCTCTTACGGTAATGTCGGAAACCAGAGCGGTATAGACCGTTATTCCGGTGTCGGACTCTATAATTTCAAACCTAACCAGAACATTATTATTGGTAACGGTAAGATTTCATGGATTGATACTAACGGTAAACTTGTTTCAATCGACAGAACATGGGAACGTGTACACAATTATAACGTTGCTCTTGATTTCGGCTTCTTCAATAACCGTCTGAGCGGTACATTCGAGGCTTACTGGAAGAGAACCAACAATATGCTTATCGACGTTATCTATCCCGGTGTGCTTGGTGATGCTGCTCCGACAGCCAATAAAGGAAAATTCAAAGCATGGGGTTATGACGTTAATGCAAACTGGCGCGATCAGATCGGCAAGGTGCAATATCACATCGGCGGTACATTCACATATACCGACAACCGTCTGCTCGACAATGGTGGCTCAGGCGCAATCGGTGCCGGAGTGAAATCTGATCGCGAGGGTTATCCTCTGAACTCAGTCTGGGGTCTCCGTTATTGCGGCAAGATAGAGAATGAAGAGATGCTTGCAAAATATCAGGATCGTTACGCCGCAACAACAACTATCGGAAATATCCAGAAGATCCGCGTAGGTTCAAATATGTATGAAGATGTAAATAAAGATGGTAAACTCGACTATAACGACCTTGTATATCTTGGAACGGATGATCCGAAGATTCAGTTCTCATTCAATTTCGGAGTAAATTGGAACGGTTTTGATCTGGATGTGGTGTTCCAGGGTGCCGGCCGTCGTACGGTTTGGCGTCAGCAAGGCAATTCGGCCGACGGATGGAGAATCCCGACAAGAACATGGTATCAGAACTTCTCAGATCACTTCATCGGCAATGTATGGAGTCCTGAAAATCCTGACGGATATTATTGTCCGCTCACACATGAAAGCGATATCAATAATTACAACTACCAGTGTTCTTCCTGGTCGGTAGAAGATGGTTCTTATCTCCGTCTGAAGAATATCACACTTGGATATTCGCTTCCTCAGTCGCTTCTCGTCCGTCAGAAAGTTCTTTCTCAGGTGAGATTCTATGTAACAGGAACAGATCTTTGGGAAACTTCGAAAATCAAAGATGGTTGGGATCCCGAGGCCTCGCGCAACGTGACCAATTCAAACCGTTATCCTTTCCTGCGTAACGTAACATTCGGTGTTCATCTCTCATTCTAATCAAAAAAGACACTAATAACATGAACAAGATATTAAAAAATATATCGGTAGCGGCTGTGGCACTCCTCTGCTCATCCTGTCTCAATCTCGATCCGCAGGACCAGATGGCCGATACCAATCTCTGGCAGTCGGCCAAGGATTTCCAGAGTTTTGCCAATCTTTTCTACAGCTGGACGCCCAATATGCAGTCGGTAGCAAAAGACAATGATAAAAACAGCGACTTCATGGTTGATAAGGGTTCCATGAATGTAATTTCCAACGGTACCAATACCGTTCCGAGTTCTGACGCAACCTATACAGATGCCTATAAACATATCCGTCGCTGCAATATCCTTATGGAAGCTGCTTCCGGATTTGGTAACCAGCGTGATATCGCGAAACCTCTCGGTGAAGCTTACTTCTTCAGGGCCTATAGTTATTTCACCCTGCTTAAGAATTATGGCGATGCCATAATAGTGAAGAATACTCTCGACGTTACGAGCGGGGAACTTCAGGCAGCGCGTAATCCACGCAGTGAGGTTTGTGATCTTATTCTTGAGGATCTTGATAAGGCTATTGAACTCCTTCCTTCTGTCAGTCTGGTTGATGCAGGCTATGTAGGAATGGAGACGGCTGCCGCCCTAAGAGCAAGGGTTGCACTTTTCGAAGGAACCTGGCAGAAATTCCGTGGTAACAACGACCGTGCAAAAGTGCTTCTTGATGAAGCTGCTAAATCAGCAAAGATGGTGATCGATTCCAAAACATTCTCTATTTTCAAACCGGCACAGCTTGGCACAGAAGCTTACAAGTATATGTTCATTCTTGAGGACGTGCCTTGCAACCCGGCCGGTCTCACCAAGAGTGCCAATACAGAATATATCTGGACTCGCCGTTACAATTCGACAGTTCCTATCGGTTTCAATATAACGACAGAGTGTTTGATGAATGCGCAGCTCGTATCTCACAAGGTTGCCGATATGTATCTCTGTTCTGACGGTCTTCCCATCGAAAAGTCCCCGCTCTTCAAAGGTTACGATACGAAAATTTCCGAATGGCAGAACCGCGACAATCGTATGAGCAATGCGCTCTGTCGTCCCGGAGAAAAATTCTGGAAAGGTGATGATCCTAACGGAGGCCGTGATTTTACGGAATCAGATGATTCGCGTGCATACGTTTCAAACTTCTCTCCCGCAAGCGGAACCGGTTATTTCGGTCAGAAATGGGCCTGTGAGCGCATGGTGACATCCGGTCAGGAAGCATACGATCTGCCTCTTATCCGTTATGCTGAAGTATTGTTGATATACGCAGAAGCTGTCTATGAAAGAGATGAGGCGATCACAGATGAAGATCTGAACATTTCTCTTAATCTTGTCCGTAAGCGTGTAAATCCCAATATGCCAAATCTTTCCAATGCTTTTGTAGCGGCCAATGGTCTTGACATGCGCACGGAGATCCGTCGAGAGAGAAGTGTGGAACTTTATGCCGAGGGATTCCGTCTGGATGATCTGCGTCGTTGGAAAACAGCAGAAACTGAGATGCCTCAGGATTTTGTGGGAGTACACGTTACAGGTACCGAGTTTGGTCGTACCAACTTCCCCGCAGCGCGTAAGGATGCAGAAGGACGCGTAATCTGGGAAAGCGGTCGCCAGTGGGCTGAGAAAAATTATCTCTTCCCTTTACCTGTAGATCAGCTCCTTTTGAATAAGAATCTCAAGCAGAATCCCGGATGGGCAAGCTAATCTAACCTGACAAACTAAAAAAAGACATGAAAGCAAGATATATTTTAAGAGTTCTTCCGCTTGCAGCCCTTACTATTCTGGCAGCAGCATGTAACGAAGACAAACTCTATACCACAGATTATACCGAGGTGGTGATGCCTGATGAGATTACATTTAAAGTTAGTGATGTTCTTCCTCTGGCTGTCGGAATGGATTCGACCTTGGTTTACACCGTGGGTCCTGAAAATGCAAAGGATCTGCCAATTATTTTCAAATCGTCGGACGAAAAGGTTGCAACTGTTGATCAGGATGGAACCATACATGCCAAGGCACTTGGTGAGTGTCTGATAACGGCAGTTCCCGAACGACTTGGTTTCGGGGCAACAGGAACAGTGACAGTCAAGGTTATTCCCGAGATTATCAAGGTTAGTGAAGTTAAACTTGAAAATACAACCGAACCGGGTGAGGATGGCAAGATTTATGAAACAGATATAATACAGCTCAAGCCCACACTTGTTCCTGAGAACCATACATACGATTATGTTACCTGGAAATCGTCTGATCCTTCAAAAGCAACGGTTGATGAAAACGGTCAGGTTACGTGTGTAGGGAACGGAGATGTAGCCATCTATTGTTACACTCACGACAAAGGTAATATTAAAGGAGTGTTTAACCTTCATATCGATCCCTACGTGGCGGTTCAGAGTATCAAGGTTAATTCGAATCTTGAAGGCCTTTCACTCCCCGGCATGCCCGTCATGGCTGATGTTACTTATTTCCCGGCCGGAGCAACAATCGGTTCTGTGGATTGGGAGACAAACGACGATAAAATTTGTACTGTAGATCGTGGCCGTGTCACTGCTGTCGGTTTTGGATCAACCACGGTTGTCGCAACATGTCGTGCTACCGGAGAGACGGCTACAATTGAAGTTACCGTAACACCCGGTCTATACTACTGGGGTCCTGAAAATAAGTGGAGCGGCTGGATCACCTCGAACAACGATGCGGCTGAAGAGCGTGGCGATGAGTATTGGAGAATTTACTTCCCCGATGCCGGAACAGGCAAATGGCGCCGCGATATCAAAATAGACTGTAATGCCAACAATCTTTTCAACTGGCATAGTGATTATCCGGTCTATGCGCTTAAGACAAACGTTGCCAAGGGAGGTAACAACACATGGGATGTCCGCGATGCTTCAGGTAAAGATAATGCCGGAACCGATCTTTCAGATGGTAATCGCCTTATCGTATGGGAGGCTGCTGTAGATAAATGGACGGGTAGCCACGGATTTAACCTCTTCCAGCTTAAGATTGCTGATATTCCTAATGAAAATGTCGATCCTAACAAGGCATGGTATGATATCTTCTGGATCCGTTCATTCAAGAGTAAAGAGGAAGCAATCAAATTTGCGGAAAATGAGATTTCAGCCGGAAAATAAACTTTAAACATTATCAGACACAATGAAAACAAATAAATATCTAACGCTCTTTGCAGGAGTAGCCATGGTTTCCATGGCATCCTGCTCTGAGATCGAGCATGGTGTAAACGATATGGATAGCTGGGAAGAGATAGCTAAGCCTCAGGTTTATACTATTCAGCATCCGGCAATGCTTCATTCAAAAGCCGATATCGATTATGTAAAATCAAATCTTTCTCGTTCTCCGTGGAAAGAGGCATGGGATCTTCTTGTTGCCAATCCATATTCCGATGTGAACCGTGCACCAAGTCCCCAGAAGCTTATTTCGCGTTCTGCCAGCGATGCTATCTGTCCGGGAAACGGTACGGTTTTCGGTCGTGATTGTGCAGCCATGTATCAGCTTGCGCTCCGATATGTTCTTCAGGGAGACGGAGCCGCTGCAAATCGTGCAATCTCTGATATAATGGCATGGGTAGATTTTTGTGATGGCGTCTACAATAACAATGATACAAACCAGCAGTTAATTCTTTTTCAAATTTATCAGATAGCCAACGCTATGGAGCTTCTCCGCGATTATAATAATTGGGGAGAGAGCGACGACTTCAAGAAAGCGTGCGATTGGCTTGTTGATAAATTCTACGATCGTGCCCATGATTTTCTTATCCGTCATAACAACACCACCGACCATTATTGGCTTAACTGGGATCTGGCTTCCATGACGGCAATACTATCTATGGGTATTCTGACTGATAATCAGGATATGATAAATGAGGCAATCATCTATTTCAAGAATGGTATCGGTTCCGGCAATCATCTGAAAGCAGCCAATTTCGTTTATGATGACCCTGACTCGGATATCAAGATCGCTCAGTGTAATGAATCGGGCCGTGATCAGGGCCATGCCACACTCTGTATGTCGCTTATGGGAGCTTTCTGCCAGATGGCTTATAACATTGGAGAAGACCTCTTTGCATACGATAACCATCGTATGGTTGCCATGGCTGAATATACTGCAAAATATAATTGTCCGCGTCCGGGCATTGACAATCCTCTTGGTGAGGGAGATTTCCTTCATACCACTGCCAGCCTACCTTATACAAGCTATATATGGTGTCCGGACAGTAACAATCCGACCGGTGAGCGCACTCAGCTTGGAGCTGATGGACGTGGTAAAAAGAGACCGGGATGGGAAATTTGGCGTTCATACGGTCGTCGCACCGGCTTTAAGACAATCTACATTGATGAATTCGCTGATTATCTGATGCCTGATGAGGGTGCCGGTATTTACGATGTCAATTCCGGAGGTTTTGACCAAACGGGATGCTCTACACTGATGTTCTATCGCGATAAGTGAAAAATTATATAGAAGAGTAGAAAGTTTTGAGTAATTTAGGTTAAGGTGAGAGGCTGCTCCGGGTTCATTTCGGGGCAGCTTCTTTCTTATTTGGATTTTTAAGTATATTTGTAGCCGTAATCGTAGAAATATATATCGTAAGTGTTGAAACATATCTTCAAAAGATTATAGATGAAAAAGAAAATATTGATTATTGCTTCCTTGCTACTTGGTTCATCAGCTCTTTTTGCGGAAATAAAGCACCCGTCTTTGCTTTTCACTCCTGAACGCGTAGAGAGGGCAAAGCAACTCTCGAACAACGATTCGGTCTATTCGGCAGCTCGTAAAAGTATAGAAAGTCAGGCCGAGACACTCCTTTTAAAAAACGATGTGAGGAAGATGGAATATCTGGCTTTGGCTTATCAACTTACGGGCGACCGCCGATATAGCGATAAGTTGCGTGATATGCTTCTTTCCGTTTCTGAGATTCCTACATGGGAAGACTCGGAAATGATGCAACGTGATCCGGCATGGAGAAGCGAGTTGCAGATGGCACATAAGGCTTTTCAGATCGCAGTGGCGTATGATGCCATATATAATACACTTTCCGGCTCCGACCGGAAGAAAATCGCACAAGGGGTTTATCGTCTGGCTGTCGAGCCTCTTTTAGGAGATTGGCTCATGGATCCTTCCCGTATCCATTCGTTAAACTCGATGGGGCATAACTGGTGGACCTCCTGCGTTGGGATGGGAGGCCTCTTGGCCCTGGCGATTTCCAACGAGGTTCCTGAAGCCGGGGATATGGCCCGGAAAGCAGTGGAGGCTCTTCCGGAATGGTTTGAGTTTGCCGGAGATGATATCCAGCACAAATCGCGTAATTTCGATCGCGAGGGGGGAATGTATGAGAGTATCAACTATGCGAGTTTCGGAATAACGGAAGCTCTGCTGCTGAGGCTTGCATGGCTCAACAGTCATCCCGGTTCGAAGCTTGAGGATATTCCTCAGATGAAAAAACTTGCTTCATTTTTCAGTCACGCTTCCTATCCGCGCGAAGGAATGCTTTACAGCATTAATTTCGGCGACAGCCATAAGAACGTGACAGGGGAGAGTTCGATGTTGCTTGCATACGCTATGGGTGAGAAAGACCCTGTAGCATTATGGTATGCAAAACAGGTAGAACCGGGCCAGCATAGAGAGGGGTTCCCGATTATTTTTCCTATGGGTTTCCTTTATACCCCCGATCTTGATAAAGCTCCTTCTTCACCCGACCTCCCGACGTCTCATCTATGGCAGGATTTCGGGTGGGCTACCATGCGTGATAACTGGGATAAGGATGCGACTATGCTTGCCGTCAAAAGCGGTATGACTTGGAATCATGCGCATGCGGATGCCAATTCATTGATCCTTTTTCATAAGGGAACGGATATTATAAAGGATGCCGGTAACTGCAGCTATGGCAAACCGGAATACCGTAATTATTTCTTCCAGACGGATGCTCACAATGTCGTTAAGTTCAACGGAAAGGGGCAGAGCCGTCATCAGCAATATCACGGGTCTCCATTGAGAGGGCATCTGACCGATATGATAGATGCGGGGAGAATTAAATATGTAATGGCTGATGGCACTGGCCCAATGTCGCAACATCTTTCAAGAAATATGCGTCATTATTTCTGGGTTGATAATGTGATCTATATAATAGATGATCTTGAATCGCATGAGCCCGGACAATTTGAATGGCTATGGCATCCGGGAGGAGAAACAAAGAAAAAGGGAGGTGACCTTGTCGTGTCAAAGGATAATTCATCAGTTGTGATAAGGCCATTGTATCCTCAAACTCTTGCTCCAAGCAATTATGTCCATGATTATCCGGAACTCCTTTATTGGGAAGTTCTCGAAGGGCCTACGGAAGATCTGTCGGCTACCGAAGAATATTATTCCATCAAGATGCCTCAGACTGTTGATAAGGTAAAGGGGGTCACAGCAATTATCCTGAAGGATTCTTTAGCTCAGGCAGAACTTCCCGTCATTCGTAAAATAGAAGGGAAGAACTGGATTGGCCTAAGAATGATTAATAAAGGAAAGGTGACCGACATAATCATCAATCAGCTTGCGGACGGGCGTCTGATGCATCTCAATTCATGGATAGAGGCTGAAGGATGGACCACGGATGCCTATATGTTTGCCATTACATACGATGAAGGGAAAAATCCCTCTGAAGCCGAGGATATCTTTATAAGATACGGAAGCAGTCTGCGTAGGGGAGATAAGATATGGTTCTCATCTTTGGCAAAGCTCGATCTGTCGGCACGTGTCGCCGGCAAGATTCTTGATGTGATTGTAAAGGGCCAGCCGCGAATAAAGTTCGATATCCGGGATATCGGAAAAACCTCGGCAATAAAAGTCAATGGAAAGAAAATTTCCGCCGGAATTAAAAATAGTCTCTTTGAAGTGTCTTTAAAAGGGAATATTTAGGCAGCGAATAATTATTTATTAACACTACTATCGGAGGGACAAGCCATTTTTAGTGGCTTGTCCCTCCGATAGTTTTAAGTATTTCTAAAAAAATTCGATTCTTGCATAGTCTGAATTAGGTAATGGGTAAAAGGAATCCGTATTAGATAGAGAAAACCGGGATATATAGGCCGGATGATATTACGAATATATTTTTAAATCAGATATATGGCGATTAAGACATACATAATGTTATTATTGGGATGCGGTATGCCGCTGTCTGTTTGCGCAACTGAAAACCTTACCCTCAGTTCTCCTGAGGAGATGATGCAAATTGATGTAAGGCAGGTTGCTATCAACGACAGTGTAAACCGTATCTATTATGATGTGTCTTTCCGCAATAAGCCGGTTGTTAGCAATTCTACATTAGGTCTTGATCTGGATAATCGGGCGTGGGAGAAAGCGATAGCTCTTGGTAAACGACAGATTAAAACTCCGGAATGCTGGATGGATAATTTTACAGTTGATTCCATTACATACGCAAAACATGATTCAATTTGGCATCCTCTTTATGGAGAACGTTCAGAAATAAGAGACCGCTATAACTCGGGAATCATGCATTTGTCGAAAAAAGATGGTTCATCCTATCGTCTTGATGTTGAAGTCCGTG
Source organism: uncultured Sangeribacter sp. (assembly GCA_964581685.1). Classification (GTDB taxonomy): domain Bacteria; phylum Bacteroidota; class Bacteroidia; order Bacteroidales; family Muribaculaceae; genus Lepagella. The sequence goes on from CAZOPN010000002.1 coordinate 83,286, forward strand.
CCTATGATGAGGGAATAGCGTTCAGATATTTTTTTCCTGAACATCCGGCAGCAGTCTTTCATAAGGTAACAGAAGATCTGACTACTTACCGTTTTCCCGCGGGAACAATGGCATGGGCGGAAGAATGGGCTCAGGCACCTTTCGCCCGTAAATCGGTTGATAGTCTTGATATCCCGGTAGAACGAGCCCTTACTCTCGAACTTCCGGATGGAACATGGGCTGCCTTGACAGATGCTGACGTCGACGACTGGTGTCTTACAAAATTTGTTTCAGGTAAGGATGGAGAACTTCGGTCAGTGATGTATAGCCCAGTTGATATCGTAACCTATTATGCCACTCCCTGGAAAGTGATAATGGCTGCCGACTCACCCGGACAATTGCTTGAGAATAATGATATTATTCTGAATCTAAATCCTTCTAATGAAATTGCCGATGCTGCTGAATGGGTTAAACCCGGAAAGATAATGCGTGAAACAACCATTACGACCGAGGGGGCGTATAAGACTATTGATTTCTGCGCCGAGCATAATATTCCCTATATGCTTTTCGATTGGTTATGGTATGTGCCTTGTACCTCACATGATGGTGATGCCACAAAAGTGGTTGATAAGCTTGATATGCCGGCTGTAGTTAAATATGCAAATGAGAAAGGAGTCGGAATCTGGCTATATGTAAACCAACACGCGCTGATGAAACAGCAGAAAGAACTTCTGCCTCTTCTGAGCAGTTGGGGGATTAAAGGAATAAAGAGCGGTTTTGTCCAGTATGCCTCCCATCGTTGGGCAACCTGGTTACATGATCTGGTACGCGCAGCAGCCGATAATCATCTGATGATGAATATACATGATGAGTTCAGACCCTCGGGTTTCTCTCGTACTTATCCGAATCTGCTTACACAGGAAGGAATTTGCGGAAACGAGGAATGGCCTGATGCCACACATAATGTGATACTTCCTTTTACGCGAATGATAAACGGGGCAGCCGATTATACCATCTGTTACTATGATAAACGGCTCAAGAATACACATGCTCATCAGCTTGCAGCATCTCTTGTGTTTTACAGTCCGTTACAGACTATCTTCTGGTATGACACGCCTTCACGTTTCGGAGGAGAGGAAGAAATAGACTGGTTTGAACAGCTTGAGACGACTTTCGATGATAGCCGTGTTATAGCCGGCTATCCCGGAAAGGGGATAACCATGGCACGATCCAAGGGTAATAGGTGGTGGCTTGCACTTATGACAAATAATGAGGGTGCTGAGGAAAAAGTCAAACTTGATTTTCTTGATCCGGCAAAGAAATATGTAGCCGTGATTTATAATGACGATGACAACGTCAATTCTGCTACAAAAGTCGGCTGTAGCCGGTTTATTGTCGACAGCAGGAGTGAGTTGCGCTTCAGTCTAAAGCCTCGTGGAGGAGCGGCCGTAAGATTCGAACCGCTTGGGGAGGGCGTAGAAAAGAAAGGGATTAAGAAATATAAAAACGAACTTCTATAACAACAGTAACGATAAAGAACTACATCATGCCGCCTTCCTGAAGGAATACGGAAGATGCAATAAGTAGAATTATGAACAAAAAGCTAATAGCAGGAATATCGGTCATTGCCGGAGTAACGTTGCTTGCTCTTGCAGGAGCTGCCATGGCCACGAAAAGCGATACGCTCAATCCCGAGCTTGATCTGGCGTATTGCGATCGTCAGATAAGCCGGTCGGTTGATCAACTGCGTGATTCTTCGGGAAAAATCGATTATAGTATGATGCCCCGAAATATTGCGGCCGATTCAACACGCTGGCATCTTCGTCCGGTTTGTCCTGAGGAATGGTGCAGTGGGTTCTGGCCCGGTATTCTTTGGTATGACTATGAAAATACCAAAGATGAGAAAACTCTGAAGCTGGCCCGCGATTACAGTCGGGAGATGCATAAGATACTGGAGCGTCCTGTTTTTGATCATGACCTCGGTTTCCTTCTCTTCTGCAGTCTTGGTAACGGTTACCGTCTGACCGGCGATCCCGGATACAAGCGAGATCTCCTTAACGCGGCGGATTCTTTGGCAACATTGTATAATCCAAAGGCCGGAACTATTCTTGCCTGGCCCCGTAATATCGAGATGTTTGGCGGTCATCATACCATTATGGACACCATGATTAATCTTGAGATGCTTTTCTGGGCTGCTAAAAACGGAGGAAATCCATATCTTTATGATATAGCGGTGAAGCATGCGGAGACAACGATGCGCAATCAGTTCCGGGACGATTATACATGCTACCATGTGGCTGTATATAATTCTGAAACAGGTGAATTTAGACGGGGTTGCACACATCAGGGCTATAGCGATGACAGTACGTGGGCACGTGGCGAAGGCTGGGCCATATATGGTTATACGGTGGTCTACCGAGAGACGGGCGAGAAGCGTTTTCTCGATTTTGTAACCAAGGTTGCCGATACTTACCTGTCAAGACTCCCCGGCGATTATGTGCCTTATTGGGATTTTGATGATCCTCGTATTCCTGATTGTCCGCGTGATGCCTCGGCCGCCTGTGTGGTTGCATCGGGAATTCTCGAACTCAGCCGTTATGTAGACGATGAGACATCTGAGAGATATATGGACGCTGCCACGAAGATGCTTGCTTCTCTGGGCTCCGACCGTTACCGCTCAAATGATCGGAACCCCTCTTTCCTGCTTCATTCCACCGGTCATCACCCGGCCGGTTCCGAGATTGATGCTTCGATAATTTATGCCGACTATTATTATATTGAAGCGCTTACCCGCCTGAAACATATTATGGCCGGTGAACCTATATGTCAGACTCCACAGCCTATGACAGCTCTTAGATGAGAGATATAACCCGAAATAAATCAATAATTACTTATAAACAACAAATATCAACATGAAAAAATTTACAGTTTTAGCTTCTGCTGTCTGCCTCTTCGGAGCAATGCAGGCCAATGCAGCAAGTTTTCCGGTGGTGTTCAATGGAACAGACTCAGAGGGATGGACATACGGTGATCAGGCTACTCTCGCTGATGGTCATCTAAAGGTGGATATGACTGAAAACAATGGCAAATGGCGTCAGGATCTTACCTTTACCTCTTCAAGTGAGGAGACCGACTTTACAGTTGATGCGTCTGAAATGAAGTTTTTCGCTATTAAATTCATTGGTAGCCGTCCGGCCGGAAATATGACTCTTGAGATTCAATACCGCGACTCAGAAGCTGCGAACGGTGTGAGTTGGATGAATTCTCAGTGGAAAAATAAGCCTCAGGGAGACCTCATGACCAATTCAGGCAATAATATTTATTATTATGAGCTTACAAAGGATGAGGCTTGGACAGGAACGATTTCTATCGACAAAATCGTCGTTAAGATTGCAGATTGTACTACTCCTCCCTATGAGTATACTCTTGACTGGATCAATCTTTATCCAAGTCTGGAAGCAATTGATGCCAACTGGAAGGATGATGGCGCTTCTGACAGCGATGAGGCTCAGAAAGTGGATTCACCTGTTATGATCGGTGAGGCCGGTTATGCAACACTTTCAGCTGCTTTTGATGCTGCCGTTGATGGCGATGTTATCATCGTAAATGAAAACCAGACAATCTCCTCACGTCTTGGAGCTGATGCCCGTAACATTACAATAAAGGGTGGTAAAGAAGGAGTTGTTATAACTCGTGCATTCAACAAGCTTATTTTCCTTGCAAACAATGCAGAGGGAAGTATCACACTTGAAGATCTTATTCTTGACGGAGCAATGATGGACGGCTCATGTGCACTTGAAGCCAGCGGTCATGCTTCACTTACTCTTAACAATGTATCTTTCAAGGATTTCGTTTCTGACAACAATCAGGGTGTGATCTCAGTCAAGAATGGTGGTAAAATCGCTATAAACAATGTTGCTTTCGAGGGTTCAAATGTTCCTGAAAGTCGCGGAGAGATCTTTATCGGAGCTCCCGGTTCGACTATCTCGGGAAATAATATATGCACCATCTATCTTGAGAAACAGATGCAGATTGAAGCTACAGAGGTGGCAAACGATGCTCCGGTTAAACTCTTTGTAGATGAAGACCGTGCTCTTACAGTTGAAGTAACTGAAACTGTTGGTGAGGGTGATGAAGCGGAAGAAGTTACAAAAGAAGTGAAGTCTGTTCTCGTTGCCAACTGTACAGATGCTTCTCAGTTCAGCATGGGCACAACAGCTTTCATGATTCAGGTAGACGAAGAGCTCAATGCACTTGTTCTTGCTGAGAACGATGGCAGTGGTGTAACGACTATCGCAAGTGAATTCACAGATGCTCCTGCCGTATATTATAATCTTCAGGGTATAAAGGTTTCTGCTGAATCACTTACTCCCGGCATTTACGTATGTCGTCAGGGCAACAAAACAACAAAGATTTTTGTAAAATAAAACCGATAACCAATTAATCTAAATCAAACCGGGAGATTATCCGGCATTGGATAATCTCCCGTGAACAACTCAAACAAAATGAAAAAGACAACGATTTTCACAATGTACCTCCTTGCTGCCGGCAGCTTCGCAGCTTTCGCGCAGGAAGAGAAACCTGTCTATAACGAAACTTCCGGGAAGGGGTATGATACATTTAAGGAGGCCTTTACTGACCTTTCGAATCTTTCTGAGTCGGAATATACATGGATTATTACCGGTACAGTTGAAGTTGATGACCGCATGATGCTTGAAAACAAGACAGGTTATCATGTAACAGTCAATGTCAAGGGTAAGGATTCTTCGGCTAAACTGGTAAATAAGACCACAAATAGCAATCATCAGATGTTTGTTATGAAAGGTGGTGGCATCTGGACCTTCGAGGGTATTACAATTGATGGGGGTGGTATCAAACGTGCTAAGCCTCTTTTCGAGGTTGATACTCGTGCCCTTGTAATGAAAGATGTTGAAATTACAAATTACGATTCTACAATTGATACAGGTGTGATTGAAGGAAAAACCAACGGAACTGTAGAGTTTGAGAATGTTAAAATTACGGAGATGGCCGGCAATGATTTTATAACTTTGTCTCATAGCAATTCTACGTTCAAGGGTGTAAATTCTCTAAATCTTCACCTGGCGGCCGGGGTTACTATCACAGATAACGGTGCAGAGGCAGGAAATAATGTCGTAATTACATTTGCCGAACTTCCCGAGGATGATAATGAACTCCTCGCTGTGCTTGAGTGTACTGATGCATCTTTATATTCAACTGCAAACGAAGGTTATAAACTTACCGCCGGAACAGGAGATAATTCCGGTAGTCTGGTTGTAATTGATGATCCTGCCGTAGCTATTCCGACTGCTGTTACAATTGAGGGGAAAGCCGGTGGTTATAACACAATTGATGAGGCGCTTGAAGGAGCTTCGGATGGCGATGTGATACTTGTAAATGAAGATATGCATCACAATGCACGTCATTCATTGAGTAAAAGTGTCACTATCAAAGGTTCGACCTCAGATATAACTCTCTATAATGACTATAACAATCAGGCATATCTGATCACAGCAAATGTAACTCTTGAAAATCTTATCCTTGACGGTGGTAATAAAAATGCCGATAAGAATTATATAAGTGTTGAGGCTAATGGCCATCTTACGATGATCAATGTAACTCTCAAGAATTATAATTCTTCTTCCGCCAATAAATTCCTTCATGTAAAGGATAAGAATAATGTTCATTTGAAAGGTGTAAAAGTTGAAAATGTTAGCGTAAACGATAATTGCGGAATGGTTAATATCAATTGTGTAGGTTCTACAATTTCGGGCGACAACAATATTTCTCTCCATCTTAATTCCGGTATGTCGGTTGCTGTTGCCGATGGTGAGGAGATGACAAACGTTGAGCCCGTGGAACTCTATATGGATTCTCCGACTTTGGGAAGTACTGTTGTAGCCAACTGCACAACTCCTGAGAAATTCGCACTTAAGGGAGAAAACACCAACGGTATGGCCCTTATGGCAAAAGATGGAAATCTCGTGCTTGCAACTGATACTGAAGCCGGTGTTGAGGATGTCGCAGTTTCTGAATCCGGCGAAGTGGAATATTTCACTCTTCAGGGTGTTAAGGTTTCTGCCGACATGCTTGCGCCCGGTGTTTACGTAAAACGTCAGGATGGCAAGGCCTCAAAAGTTGTCGTAAAATAATAAGCGAGCGCTGCTTATTAAGGAACAAAATATATAAAGGAAAGGCGGTGTTGCATAACTTGTGGCTCATGTAACATCGCCTTTCTAAGTAAGTGTTCGAAATTAATTTATACTATATGCCACTTTATTTTTGTGATAATTTCTTTGCGGAACGAAGGAAAATATATTCATATTTGACTGAGTGACAATAAGAAATTGGCCAAAAAGAAAAGGCAGAGAGTATAAAAGATAACATTTTGGCTTACTATCGTTTAATTTTGAATACTTACTTATACAATAATCTGTAAAAAAGTCCGTAAAAGGTAATTGGAATGAAAATTAAGAAAACAATCATCGGACTCTTTCTTCTCGGAGGAGTAGCCATAAGCTCGGTTGCCAGAGATTTTGTGCATCCCGGACTTTCATACACATCAGCTGATCTTGAACGTATGCGCACGATGATCACTGATGAGGAAGAACCTTATCTCACTACATTCGAGGCTTTGAAGAATTCCACTTATTCCTCGCTGACAGCAGGGGTTTCCGATCGCGGCACTCAGATCAAGGAAGGTGGCTTCAATGGGACTGTCGGTGCTGACGGACGCCGGGCTCATGACCTGGCTCTGCTGTGGCATCTTACGGGCGACTCCCGATATGCTGATAAGGCAGTGGCCTATCTTAATGCCAATTCATATTATAAGAATACGAGTGCTCGAGGAACGGCTCCTCTCGACAATGGGAAGGTATATCTTCTTATCGAGGCAGCGGAGTTGATGCGTGATTATGAAGGCTGGTTGCCTGAAGATAAACAACGCTTCTCCGATATGCTTGTCTATCCCGGTTATTCATCGGAAGAAAGCGGGTATAAATATGCAAATATGACCGATTCTCTCAATGGAATCACATTCTATTGGAATATTTATAATTTTGATGCTTCACGTTTTGGAAATCAAGGTCTTTTCGCAGCGCGTGCTATGATTGCCATGGCTGTATTTCTTGATAATGAGAAGATGTATGACCGGGTTGTCCGGTATATACTCGGCCAGCCGCATCGAGATGATGACCTCGCATACGTGTCCGGTCCGGCACTGACCAAGACTGATCCTTATCCTCTTAATGAGGCAGACCCTACAGCAGGAGATAATACTACCAGCTTTATGAAGGGATATCAGCTTATACGTCTCGAAACCACAATTCCTGATTATGGTTATGATGAGCAGCTCCAGCATTACATCTATCCTTCCGGTCAGAGTCAGGAGGCGTGTCGCGATCAGGATCACGGAATGGTAGGTGTCGGTCTTCTTGGAGATATAGCTGAGATCGCATGGAATCAGAATGACGATATTTATAGCGCTCTTGACAACCGTATCCTTAAAGGAATGGAATGGTGCTTCCGCTATAATTACAGTTATATCAAGGATCCGGAGAATGCCTGGGAACCCGAAGAATATGTGACTGATCCCGAAGCCGCTACATTCGAGAACAATGCTTTTCTTCAGATTCGTAGCCGTAGCGGACGCTGGGAATCAGTGAAGCCTTCTACTAAGGGCCGTGGAGATTCTTTTATGGCCGGAGGAAACCGCGAGCAGACCCTCGCTCATTATGCAGGACGTATGAAGCTCCCCGCTACTGATTATACCTGGCTTAAAGATTACCGTGACTATATGGTTGATACTTACGGCCATGAAAGTTATGGAAAGGATGCCAACCATCGGTATGAGTGGAAAGGATGGGGGTCTCTTACGAAACGTCTTGATCCGATTATGGCCGGCGTTGATGTGCCTACAGATGTAAGTGAAATATCGGTTGAGACCGGGAATGGTGAAGCACGATATTTTCTTCCCACAGGAGTGGAAAGTGACGGCAGTCTCCCCGGTATATATATTGAAGTTAAGGATGGCAAAAGCCGAAAGATAGTGAAACGCTGAAATAATCAGATTAAGGCCCCGCGGGGCAAAATATATTCCCGAATCCGCAGGTAAAAACACCTGTGGATTCTTTTTTAGTCGTCCTTATCAATGAAAAAGACAATGAATAGGAGAATTATGTCGGGAAATGCTCATACATCCGGACTCTGCCTTATGGAAGATATCTATTAAAAAAGAATTCAGGCAGCAAATATTTTATGATTCGCTGCCTAAAATATTGGTTAGTGAGGAAAATTTGTTAATTTAGAGCGAAAAATAAAAAAGGTTAAATTTTAATAGATATTTATAGATATGAGGAAATATAAAGTTGCCGTGTGGGCCCTTCTGCTTGCTGGTTGCAGCATGACTTTCTCTTCGTGCATCGGTTCGTTCAGCTTGACAAATAAAGTGCTTGCATGGAACAATCAGGTGAGCAATAAGTTTGTTAATGAGCTTGTATTCATTGCTTTTTGCATTCTTCCCGTGTATGAAGTGACGGCTCTTGCAGATATTCTTGTTATCAATTCCATAGAATTCTGGAGCGGCCGAAATCCGATGACAGCTTCTACTAAGGCTGTCGATACGGAGCAAGGCCGATATCTCATCGATTGTGACGGCCGAGGATATACAATCACTTTTGAGCCGACGGGTTCTAAGACACGTCTTGAATTCATAGAGGAAAACAACAGCTGGGCTTACGTGTCGGAAAATGGTGAAAAAGTGGAATTCATGACCTTCCTTGATGATAATCATGTGAAGATGATGACGCCGGAGGGCAAGAGTTATCGTGTGGAGCTCTCTGAACAAGGTGTCATGGCATATCATGCAATAGCCAGCCTTCCCGAGATGGCAATGAAATAAAAGTGATAATTTCTAAAAAATCATCTGTTCGTGAATCTTTTTGGCATTTTATTTGTTAGAAAGGTAAAGGATGAAAAAAAGAATATAATTATTAACACAAAGAAATATGAAACCCTTACACATTATTCTATCAGTTATCGGCGGTGCTATTGCAGGTGCAGCCGTGGGTCTGCTCGTAGCTCCTGAAAAAGGGGAGACAACACGTCAGAAAATCGTAAAACTTCTCAAGGAGAAAGGAATTTCCCTGAAGAAAGATAAGATGGAGGAACTGGTTGATGAAATAGAAGACCAGATCGAATCACATCTCTAATTAAAAAACAAAAATAAATAGAAATGAAAGCATTAACATTGATATCCGCTTTCTTAGGCGGTGCAATTGTAGGATGTGGTGCAGCTCTTCTCTTTGCTCCCGAAAAAGGTGAACAGGTAAGAGAGAGAATTTGCTCACTTCTCAAGAAGAAAGGAATTAAGATCAGCGATAAAGAAGTCGATGAGCTCGTTGCCGAGCTTGCAGGTGCTGAGAAATAAATTGTTTTTTTGCCGAGGTTGAATCGGCATTAAGTAAGACTATAATTGAAATGCGGACATACGGTTTTTCCGGGAATGCCCGCATTTCTAAATTAACTCCGCGGTATTGTCCGCAGTGCGTTGTTAAACCAGGTCTATATGAAAGAAAAACTTACCGATGAGATTCGCGAGATATTCGTTCATTCTCGGAATTGGCTTAAACTTGAGATAGAATATGCAAAGCTGACAGTGGCTGAAAAATTCACACTGCTTGTATCAGCCTTTGTAATTGGTGCCGTATGTCTGCTTATGGGAACGGTAGCTTTGATGCTTCTTGCTTTCTCACTTGCAGAGGTATTCAGGATGATGATGAATCCGGCACTTGCATATCTGAGTTCGGCAGGAGTGATTGTTTTGCTGCTTATTGTGTTATATCTTTGCAGAAAACCACTGTTGCTGAATCCTGTTGCAAAATTTATTACTCGCCTTATTATTGAAAAGAAAGATTAAAAGACAGAGCAATGGCAAAAGAACATGAAATAGAAAAAACCGGAGAAAAAGCAAGTGAGATTGTTAATCCGGAAGTGAAACCTCGGTTCAAGGGCTATACTCTTGAAGATTTGCGATATCAACGCGCATTGGTTGCTTTGCAGAAAGAATTCTGTAAGTCGAGAGTATTACGCAAGACAGACGATTTACGCAACCGTAAGCTCATCGGTAATGGAAAGGAAAGCGGCGGTTTATCACGGATATCGCGTTATGGAAGTCTGGCCGGCAAGATAATGTCGGGTTTAAGCTATCTTGATTATGCTATGCTGGGCATGTCGCTTTTCGGCTCAGGAAAGAAAATATATAAATTTTTTAAAGGAAAGAAAAAATAAAGATATATAGGTAAGTAAGTATTCAAAATTAAACGATAGTAAGCCATAATGTTATCTTTTATACTCTCTGCCTTTTCTTTTTGGCCAATTTCTTATTGTCACTCAGTCAAATATGAATATATTTTCCTTCGTTCCGCAAAGAAATTATCACAAAAATAAAGTGGCATATAGTATAAATTAATTTCGAACACTTACTTAAGTATTTTAGGAAGATGAATGATTATTATAGCGTAAGGATTGATGCGGATCCATGCAGTGAAGATATAACGGATTTGGCCGCCTCTTTTCTTGCTGATTCCGGATTTGAAAGCTTTGTGCCTGATGAGGAGGGGCTGACTGCCTTTATCCCGGCAGCCACAGGAGGCGCGAAAACAGCAGAAATGGCTTTGACAGATTTCCCGATTCCAACCGTTTTTACCATTTCGGAGACTTTTGTTAAAGGAGAAGACTGGAATTCGGAATGGGAGAAAAACTATTTCAAACCGATAGTGGTAGATAATGAATGTGTGGTTCATTCATCTTTCCATAAAGATATTCCGGAGGCACGTTATGATATCGTTATCGATCCGAAGATGGCTTTCGGTACCGGGCATCATGACACAACTTCCAATATGATGCGTCTCATCCTTTCGTCTGAAATGGAGGGGAAAAGTGTTATCGATATGGGGACCGGCACAGGAATTCTTGCGATTCTTGCCGCAATGCGCGGTGCAAAATCGGTTTCAGGAATAGAGATTGATCAGCCGGCTTACGAAAATGCAGTTGAGAATGCCCGTCTTAACGGAGTTGAGCTTAATCTTTTGCATGGAGATGCGGCTTGTCTGACGCAACTTGAAGAGGCTGATTATCTTTTTGCCAACATTAATAGAAATATCATCCTGGCCGATATTGACCGATATGTTTCCCGTCTTAAGAAAGGGGGAAGAATGTTCCTTAGCGGCTTTTATGAGAGTGACGTTGAATTGATAGAATCGAAAGCTTCCGAATATGGCTTGCATGAGAAGCGTAGGATCGTTTCCGGAACAGATTGGACGGCACTTGAGCTTGAAAAGGCGTAATAACGTAAAAAGACTGATTTATTTTGTCTTTAACAATTATTATGATTAAATTTATATAAAATGTTTGGAGAAAGAGGAATTTTGTTGTAAATTTGCAATCCGAAAAAATAACCCGTTTTTATTAAATAGAAAAAATAACCCATAAAAAGTCAATTGCCTATAGAAAGATCATTACCTAAACCAAATCAAACTACATCAGCATGGCAAACTATTCAAGCATGACCGACGAACAACTTGTCAAGGCTTATGCGGCAGGAAGCAATGATGCTTTCGACACTCTACTCAAAAGACACCAAGATAGAATTTACAATTATATCCTCCGAATAATTAAGAATGAGGATATCGCCAACGACATATTTCAGGATACGTTTGTAAAAGCTATTCAGACAATCCGTCAGGGACGCTATACGGAAAACGGAAAATTCCCTGCATGGATTTCGAGAATCGCACACAATCTTATAATCGATTATTACCGTCAGGAGCGTTCGGAGAACCTCCAGTCGGCAGATGTTACAGACGTCGATGTACTCAATCGTAAGGAGCTCTGCGAAGAGACCATAGAAGATATCATCATTTCAGATCAGATACGCAGCGATGTGAAATATCTGATTGAGGAACTTCCTGAATTGCAGCGTGAGGTGTTGAAGATGCGTTATTACCAAAATCTCAGTTTCAAGGAAATTGCCGAGATTACCGGTGTAAGTATTAATACAGCCCTTGGCAGAATGAGATATGCTATTCTTAATCTTCGCCGTATCGCACAGGAAAAAGATATTATCCTGACACTATAGACCTGATTCTATGGCTTATTTAAGCCTCGGAATACTGAAATTGAAGTTTCCGCAAGATTTTTTTCTTGCCGGAACTTTTTTGATTTTTATGCAATAAATAAAGCGGGGTGGCGTTATTTAAATGTAATAAAAAACAAATTGCCTATGACCGACGATTCCTTCCTACGCACATCAGAATCAGAAGTAAAAGTTAAAGTTATGACATCTCCAAGGAAATCTACTTTAGATTTTGTCCGTCAGTTTGCAAGAACAAATGTGACAATTAAAGGAACATCGTTTAATCAGTTGATAATTAATTAGTATTCTTCTTGTAAGAAAAACTTAACTTATCAATAAAGACTTAAAATCGATACCTTATTTACTCTGAGACAGTTTCTAAGAGGAAACGATCCCGACCGGACATTTATGTTGCGAGTTGATGATCGTTTCCCTTTTTTTTGTTGCTGTTGCAGAAACTGAAAAAAATTAGTTAATTTGCAGTCGGAAAATGTAAAAAACGAATTCCAGCAATAATATCACATCACAGATGGAGGAAATAGTAAAAGAGGAGTCTGTTGCAAATGAAGGCGGACTCAATTTCGTTGAACAAGAGATAAAAAACGACCTTGCGGCCGGTAAAAATGGAGGACGTCTCAACACACGTTTCCCGCCTGAGCCCAACGGATATCTGCATATCGGTCATGCCAAAGCATTCATTATGGATTTCGGTGCGGCTGAAAAATTCGGAGGAACGTGTAACCTTCGCTTTGATGACACGAATCCTCAGAAAGAAGACACGGAATATGTTGAGGCCATTAAAGAGGATATACACTGGCTTGGTTACGATTGGGAAGACCGTCTCTATTATGCCAGCGATTATTTCCCGCAGCTCTATGATCTCGCAATCAGATTGATTAAAGAGGGGAAAGCCTACGTGGATGAGCAGACAAGTGAGCAGATTGCCGAGCAGAAAGGCACACCCACTCAACCGGGGAAGGAGAGTCCCTTCCGCAATCGTCCGATAGAGGAGAATCTTGATCTCTTTGAAAGAATGAATAAGGGAGAGTTTGACGAGGGTGCAATGGTGCTCCGTGCAAAGATAGACATGGCAAGCGACAATATGCACTTCCGCGATCCTATCATGTATCGTATTATCAAAACTCCTCATTGGCGCACCGGCGATAAGTGGAAAGTATATCCAATGTATGACTTTGCTCATGGCCAAAGTGATTATTTCGAAGGTGTGACCCATTCGATATGTACGCTTGAATTTGTTCCTCACCGTCCTTTGTACGAATATTTCGTAAAAGAACTTGCCGATGAGAGCTATTGTCCGCGACAGATAGAATTTAATCGTTTGAATCTTACTTATACCGTGATGAGTAAACGCAAGCTTCTGCAGCTTGTACAGGAAAAACTTGTGAACGGTTGGGATGATCCGCGTATGCCGACACTCCGTGGCCTGCGTCGCCGTGGTTACACCCCGAGTGCTATTAAGGATTTCGTGAATCGTATCGGATATACTAAATATGAAGCACTAAATCATATCGAGCTTCTTGAGCATTCTGTAAGAGAAGATCTCAATAAGACGGCTACACGTGTAAGCGTTGTGCAGAATCCTGTAAAACTTATTCTCACCAATTATCCGGAGGGTCAGACTGAGATGATGACTATGGATAATAATCCCGAGAACCTTGCCGAGGGTACGCATGAGATGCCTTTTACTCGCGAACTTTGGATTGAGAGAGAGGATTTTATGGAGAATCCTCCGAAGAAATTTTTCCGTCTCTCTCCCGATAAGGAAGTGCGTCTTAAGGGAGCATATATTATTAAATGCACCGGGCTTAAGAAAAATGATGCCGGTGAAATCGAGGAAATATATGCTACTTACGATCCGGAATCGCGTAGTGGCCTTCCCGGTAGCGACAGAAAGGTGAAGGGAACTCTTCATTGGGTGTCGGTTCCCACAGCGGTTAAAGCGGAAGTGCGCGATTATGATCGACTCTTTGCCGTAGAGAATCCTTCGGCTGCCGAGGGTGATTTCCGAGAATTGCTTAATCCCGATTCTCTTAAAATAAGAGAAAATGTAATGCTTGAGCCATGGCTTGCCGAACGTCTTAAAGCCGGTGACCATTATCAGTTCCAGCGTCTTGGGTATTATGTTGTGGATCCTGACACCACTCCGGATCATCCGGTATTCAATAAGACGATCGGACTCAAGGATACCTGGGCGAAAGAGATGAAAAAATGAAATTGAAAAAAAAGAAAATTTTCTTGACAGGGGCAACCGGAATAATGGGTTCGGCTGCCCTTGTCGAGTTATTAAAACGTCGTGACATATTTGACATAACTCTTATTATTCGTCCGAGAAAGCAGAATAAAAAATTTATCGAACGTTATTCTAAAGAACCGGGGGTAAGTATAATAATTGGAGATCTTTGCAATCCGGAAGATGTGAGGCGAGGAGTTGCTGATGCTGATTATATCCTTCATGTGGGTGGAATGGTGTCTCCAAAAGCAGACCGGTATCCTTCAAAAACGTGGAAGGTTAATACTGAATCTATGCAGAATATTGTAACTGCCCTTAAGGAACGTCCTGATGCTGATTCGGTTGGAGTGGTATATATTGGATCTGTTTCGCAATATGGCGACCGGCAAGGAAAACAAGCATGGGGGAGATGCGGAGATCCTATGATTGCTGCTGTAGGAGATTATTATGCTTTGTCGAAGATTGAAGCCGAGAAAATACTTGCAGAATCCGGTCTAAAACGATGGGTATCCCTGAGACAGACGGGAATTCTATATCCCGAATTACTTTTCAACGGGTCGGATCCAATAGCATTTCATGTGCCTCTAAATGGAGTCCTCGAATGGGTCACAGTAGAAGATTCCGGGAGATTGCTCGCGAAGCTTTGTGAAACTGAATTGTCTGAGGATTTTTGGGGCCGATTCTATAACATCGGAGGTGGAGAAAAATTCAGACTTACCAATTATCAGTTTGAACAGATGCTTCTTAAAGCGTTATCATGTCCTCCGGTTGAAAAAGTGTTTAAACCGCAGTGGTTTGCGCTTAGAAATTTTCATGGGATATGGTACACGGATTCTGATAAACTAGAAAAAATTATTCCTTACAGATTGGGAAATACTGCAGAGGAATATTTCAAACAGATGGCTTCCGAGTTACCATCGTATTTCCGTCTGGCTTCAATCGTTCCTTCCGCTATAATTAAATTTGTAATGAAGCAGGTGGCCGGAAAAGAGCGTGGCACTCTCCATTGGTTAAAAGCAAATGATGAGGAAAGACTTAAGGCATATTATGGCTCTCGCGATAAAATGCTGGCTATCGGTGATTGGCCGGAAATTGAATTAGTTACGCCGGATAAGAAGGAAACTTATCTTTCTCATGGATATGATGAGCGGAAACCGGAATCGGAACTTGATATTGAGGATATGCGGTCGGCAGCATTATTCAGAGGTGGAAAATGTCTCTCGGCTTCAATGAAAAAGGGAGATCTTGCCGGTAAACTTGATTGGGAATGTGCGTTCGGGCATAAATTCAGAATGTCGACCGCTTCAGTGCTTTTAGGCGGCCACTGGTGTCCCGAATGTTTACCTCCCGATTGGAACTATGATGCGGAAGCTAAAGTAAATCCATATCTTGCGCAGGTTTGGTATTCAACCCATTCGCCGGAAGAAAATAATAAATATCCCGGAATAAGGCTTTGAAATGAAGCCTTTCCGGGATATTATTTATAAAACCCTCTTATTTGTAATTCCCTTCAGGAGTCGGATCAATTACTTTATATGGAGAGGTCGTCATAGAGGATAAAAGTTCAGTTAGTGTTTCTATAGCTTCAGATCTGGCCTGTCTGATCACTCCATCCTTGTATAGTTTCTTTCTGAAATTCTCTTTCGTAATTATTTTAAGCTTATTTTCTGCATCAACAGGCATACTGTTGCTTCCAAAAAGACGTTCATTCCATTCATCAATCACCCTGTAGGCATTAGGTTCGGTAGATTCTTTTATATCTATAATCTCACGAGGTAGTTCTACAATTAATGTATCGCCTGAGAAGTATCGGCGAATACTGTCGAGATCGAATGAGATGCTACCCTGAACCGCCATTTTTGCAAAGATATGGTTAGGCCCTTTATGTCCCGCTACGGGAAGATCCTCATAAAATTCGATAGTACACAAGTCTACGGCTGCCTTAAGACTTTCCACTTTTGCTTTTCTGATCTCAGTCCTGTCCGGTTCAGGCGATTTTTTCCAGTTTATATAGATTATTGCAGCAGCTCCAACAAAAAGTATGAGGATTACTATTGCAACAGCTATCCTGATTTTTTTTCCAAATGTCATACTTTCAGTTTTTAAAGTTGATTACAATTTCTTTTCCCTCCTCTTGAAGTAAATTCATGAAATATGCTTTCGCTTTTGTTTTTGCAGTAGCTTTCAAGGTTTCAGCAAAATCTTTATTGGAGACAACTTCATGTTTGAGGGCGGTGTTGATTTTCTCCTTTAATTCCGCACGATCACGTGCATCGACTGCTGAACGTAACCCTGTGACGCGATAATGTTCTTCGCGGATCGGTATATCGCGCCCGTAAAATTCCGTTTTTGGCGAAGGCAGATTTACTTCAATTCGATTATCAGTTATGGTGATATCCTCCGGGGTAAGCTCGTTTAGGTCGATGTAGGCCCGCATATATGTATTGTAGGAATAGGCAGCTTTACGATCTCCAATCTTCAGGGCATCGATAAATGCCGCAACACTTTGTCGCATCCCTTTTGCTTTAGAAAGCTTAAGATCGTCGATAGATGCCATCTTGGAAATCGACATTTTTGCCAGAATCAGTTTTTTAACAGAGGTTATCTCTCCATAGTAGTCTCTTTGAGGTTCGGGCTCACCTGAGCATCCGGAGAGAGAAAAAAATGCCGCTAACGACAGAAAAACTGTTGCAAGAAGCGGTAAAAATCTGCTGGATGTTCTTTTCATAGTCAATTTGAAAAAATTTTTATGGAGTAGGGTCTGATTTTCGCCATTGCGCGAAGTGTCTGCGCTGAAACGGATAATCGGGATTATAGTCATTATCGTAGGCCTCTTTTTCAAACGAAATGGCGGAATATGCCTTGAAGCTGTCGCCATGGTTCTGAAATAGTCTGACGAACCATTCTATAACATAAATAATATAGAAAGGAATGTAAAGGAGTTCCTTCATTTGGAGGGTGTGAATCGATTCGTGGGTGAGAAGCCTGCGATCCACTGAAACGTTTCTTTTGATAAAGAAAATTCCGAATAGGTTTATAGCCGCAAATTTTCGACCCGGAGGCAGAATATTATTGCGTATTATTTTCATATCAGGACTTGAATAATTCCGTGCTTCAGTTTAAAGATTGCGGGTCAAGAAGGCCGGAAGGTTTGGATTGAATAGGATTACGGAAAAGAATTTCAGATTTTGTATCATTGAAATCCCGTCTCACTTGTTCTTTGATAAAGAAGAATGCTTCGAGTGAAGCACGAATAAAATCGGTATTATCAGGGCATGCAGGGTGAAGCATCAGGTCTGAGCGGCTGTGAAGCCAGACACTCCCTTCATCATCAGGATCGGTGAAAACGACTCTTGGAGCAAAATGGTAGTTGGCATTATTGACCGCGTTGATAAGTCGTGGCATCGCCGGGTCATCTTTTTTAAGTGTGGCCCAGAAGGGGTCCCATATATGGACGTAAGGGCCTCCAAACTGAGCGGTGAAGTTTTCACCTTGATATTTAAAGTTTACCTTTCCATCTTCTTCATCAGTTTCAGGAATACATCCTATTTCTCTAAGAGAGGAGAGCAGAAGTTCGATCGTCCGTTCCGTCACTTTTTCTCTTGTATGTTCATTTTCCATAGTTTCTGGTTTTTCTTTTTCTTGTTGAGTTGAACCTGAATTGACTTTATCTTCTCTCTCAACGGCTATGTCAGGATTTTCGGTAAGATATGATTCTCCCGAAGACTTGCCTCTATCTCTGTATCGCTGTATGATTGCAGTTATGAGTATGGCAATAATGATGGCTAAAATGAGATATACTATAAAAATCATTTTTGATGATGCGGACTATTTATTTAACCGGTTTTCTTTTTTACAGCTCAAATTATGTGCCAAAGTGTCGCCGGAATCCGACGACACTTTGTATAATAACTGCGTCAGCTAAAGAACGCAGAATATAAAAAGACTATTGTTTATCTACGTTTTTATTTTCTGTTTTTTTATCTTCAGCTTTCAGAATTTCTACAAACGATTTAGGGAGCCGAACATTATAGAGTTCAAGCGCATCTCTGAAAAGGGGAGCTATCTCTTCATCCTTGAAGCCGGCAATTCCACATCCTATTCTGGTAATGTAAAACGTGTTCTGGTCGCATTCACGCGCAAAGTCAATGAATTGGTCTACATAGGGCTTGATGGTCTCCACTCCTCCCTGCATGGTTGGAATAGCATACGATTGTCCCTGAAACCCAACTCCCTGACCCTCGATTGCTCCGAATCGTTCTTTTGCTACTTTGGCTGCTCCTCCGGCATGATGGCCGGCAAGATTACTGCCGAAGACGAATACATCATCTTTATCAAGGCTGGTGATATTTTCAGGCGTGAATTTAAATTGTTCCATAACCTCTTATATTTGGGATTACTTTTTGAAAGAAAGTGCCAGCACGGGAGCTATTGCATTTGTGGGATCTTCAGGAAGACTTACCCGAAGACCTTCCGGTTTGTGAGAAAATTTAACGGGACCATATCCTAAAAGTTCTACTTTCTCAATCTCACCTGAATAGGTCGGGGCATCTTTAGCAAAAGATTTCAGAAGATAATCTTTTTTTTCTTCGGGCCATGCCATGATTGTGGCATATACTTTATCATCTTTTGTAACGAACCTGACGTCGTCGGATGAATATTTAAGTCCTTCGTTAAATCCTTGAGCATTGATAGGGTTGTTGCCGTCGGCCAATGGTCCTTCTCCAAAGATTTTCCATGTTCTGGTTCCGAAAATGCTTTCTCCATTCACATCGAGCCATGCTTTTATATCAGCAAGTATGGCTCGTTCCTTTTCATCGATTGTCCCATCGCCTCTGATGGGAATATTGAGCAGTAGATTTCCGTTTTTACTTACTATATCGACAAGCATTCGGATCACGGTTCCCGCATTTTTATATCCGTTATTGTTATAGGTGCCTCGGTTATAATGCCAGTCGCCGATACAGGTGCACGTTTGCCAATATTCATCCTGCATTTTATCAGGAATGCCGCGTTCTACATCCCAGAGCATCGATTTTTTTATTTCATCGGGCATCACTTTTCCGGTTACAACTACCTGCGGTTGGCCGTTGTTGGCAGCTGCACTGAAATTATAGTAGCTTGCAAGGAAATCTGTGCCCCATTTTTGATCGATTTCATAAAATGGCATTACCGTGTCGTCAAAGTAAATCATATCGGGCTTGTAATCGTAAACTAACTGAAGTGTGCGGTTCATAAGTTTTTTACGATATACAGAGTCCGGAATTGAAGCACCATTTCCCCAATCCCATTGTTTATGGATACTTCCCGATTTTTCCCAGCCTTCGGAGGGCTGATGTCCCTGCACATATAATTCCTGAGGGTCGAGTCCTTTCCACCATTTTTCGCTACCGTCGGCATTGGGTTTGTAGCCGTCTTCTTTAGTGAGCAATCCGTCGAAAGCTCTTGACGGTTCAAGCCATGACCATGTGTGGCTCGCATGGACACTGACACCGAACGGGAGACCTGCCTCACGACAAGCTTTTTCCCATTCTCCCACAATGTTACGGCGTGGTCCAACATTTACGGAGTTCCATTCGTGATAAGGACTGTCCCAAAGATCAAGATTATCATGATGATTGGCGAGGACCATAAAGAAACGCGCTCCCGTATCTTTATATAAATTCACCAGTTCTTGCGGATTCCAGTTTTCGGCTTTCCATTCGTGGCATAAATCTTTCAATCCGAAATCGGCAGGATTGCCGTATTTCTCGATATGGAATTTATGTTGCCAGGAATCGGGTAAATACATGCCTCGGGCATACCAGTCGCCGGCCTCTGCCTCACATTGCGGGCCCCAGTGAGCCCAGATGCCAAACTTCGCATCCTTGAACCATTCGGGACATTCCCAGGCTGAGAGGCTCTGCCAGTCGGAAGTGAAATTGCCCGGCGTGAAGGCCATGTCTTTCTTTTCATCCGCATTGCATATATTAGAACTGAAAAGAAGTCCGGAGAAAGCACCGATGAGAAGAAATTGCTTTTTAAAGGGTATCATTAAGTTGTCGATTAAAGAGTTGGTATTTGATACGGGTTCTATCCGCGTGAACTCTTATTTGAGTTCGATGATTTCATAATCGGTTGAACCAAGGCCTATTTTTTCAGCATGTTCGATGGTGTGGATACCATGTCGGCTGCTGATTCTCTCCTTAAGGGGACCGTTGTCGCTTCCTTCGGAGGCTGTCATATTAAAAACAATATCCACACATGCCTTGTCGAGAGCTACAGGATCGGTTGAGGCGAGAATGCCATAATCTGCTACTTTCACTCCTTCAGGGTGAGCCACGCAGTCGCAGTCGACCGACATATTGTTCATAACGTTTATATATACGATCTTATCTCCGAAATAATCGTCAAGCCCCTGAGCGGCAGAAGCCATAGATTCCAGAAAAACATCTTGCTCGGCAGTATTTTTCCAGATTCCTTCCACTGTCTCTATTTTTCCACCGGTGTGGATGTATGCTTTTCCATCGGCAGAGGCAGCTCCGATACTCGAGTTTTTCAAAGCGCCTCCGTATCCTCCCATCGGGTGTCCTTTGAAGTGTGCGAGATTGATCATATATGTATACCGGGGAAGGTGACTTCCGACAATGTGATATTTGATATGGCTTTGGTCACGTACCGGAATTTTTATCTGACCTTCTTCATCCAAAAGGTCTACAGGAGCTATCGTGTCGAAGCCATGCTCTTTTACAGTTTGCCAATGTGCTTCGAATGTATTGCGTTTACCACCGTATGCCGTATTGCATTCCACGATTGTGCCATGCACTGTGTCCACCAGCTCTCGAATGAGATCCGGTTTAAGATAGTTGGGATTCCCGGCTTCACCGGTGCTTATCTTTACTGCCACACGTTCTCCGTTAGCCGGACGTCCGAGAGCCTGATAGATCTTTACGAGAGCTTCGGGAGAAATCTCTCTTGTCATATAGACTTTTGAGCGAGCTGCACCGGGGATGGCTACGGCAAGCAAGGCAAGAGACAAAATAGTTTTTTTCATAAATGTTACTGATAGATAATTTTTCAAATTTACAAATTTTTGTGGTTAATTGCAAAAGCAGGAAGTGCTTCTGCTTCATGTCTGAGCAGGTATCTTTTTATTTCTGTCCCTCCCGCGTATTTGCCGACTGCTCCGGAGGCCGGGACAACTCTATGGCATGGAATAAATAATTCCAATGGATTTCGTGCTATGGCGGAGGCAACCGCCCGGACACTTTTATTTTTATTAATACTTTCTGCAATACCTGAGTATGTTTCGGTTTCGCCGTATGGGATGCGGGCCACAGCTTCACATACTTCACATTGAAATGGAGTCCCGATCAGGCGGTAAGGAATACCGGCTAACT
>CAZOPN010000003.1:0-78976 GCA_964581685.1 uncultured Sangeribacter sp.
TCGCCTAAAAAATAAGCTCACATTTAGTATAAATTAATTTTGAACACTTACTTAAGAAAACTTACCAATGCTCGGATTTGGACGGTGCTTTTCTCCAAATCTCGTCAGTCATGATGCCCGCATCATTCCCTCCTCAACTTGAGAAAATCACTCGCCCAAATCCGCCCCAGGGGCTCTCAAATTTTTGAGATGGGCTCTTAAATAAGTTTTCAACATTAGTTTCCTTTATCAAAGTAAACAATTGAAGCTAATTCCTAAAACTTACTTATTTCTTTGCAAATATATAAAAAATGATGCAATTATCCTGCCATTTGGCAAAATAATTGCATTGAGTATTTCAGCAAAAGCTTTTTTACAAAAAGTATTCAATTATTCTTTATATTTTTCAGCCGAATATCTTCTTATAAATTTTATCAGTTGCTCCGATTTTCGATTCTATATATTTTCCCGCAGCATCGCCACGCCGCCTACGTTCAGACTCGTCACTGAAGATCATATCGGCAACTTTAGCAAATTCCTCTTTATTTCCTACAGGCAAGCCACCATTACAATCCGCCAGCTCACGGGCTTCAATAAATTTCTTATTATTGGGACCGTAAATAACCGGAATACCATATACCGCGGCTTCATTGATATTATGAAGGCCGGCACCAAAACCTCCACCTACATACGCCACCGAGGCATAGCCGTAGATAGAAGATAGCATACCGAATGTATCAATAATCAATGTACGCGCTCCATCTGCTTTCCGGGCATCGGCTGCAACCTCACTGAAAAGGACTGTTCCTGGACCAAATAATTTTTTCATCGAATCAAGACGCGCATCATCAAATTCATG
This sequence comes from uncultured Sangeribacter sp., assembly GCA_964581685.1. Classification (GTDB taxonomy): domain Bacteria; phylum Bacteroidota; class Bacteroidia; order Bacteroidales; family Muribaculaceae; genus Lepagella. The sequence continues at coordinate 839 of CAZOPN010000003.1, forward strand.
AGGAGCTACTATAAGTTTCACTTCAGGATGATGCTGAAACCATGAGGCATAGACAGCTTCATCCGCAGGCCAACTGCTCCCGACAACCATAACCGGAGAATTCGGAGAATCCGCAAGAAAACGATCTATTTCCGGAATAGGACGCCGCGTCTGACGGATATTGGCCACACGGTCGAATCTTGTATCACCATATACCTCCACGTTCTCTATACCAATGCCGTTAAGAAGCTGACGGCTGTTTTCATCCTGCACGAAAATTCCGGTATACCAGCGCAACCAAGCTCCATACCATGAGCTCCGACGTTTGAAAAAGCTCTGCTCGGGACGAAATACAGCACTGATAAGATATGCGGGTATCTGACGATTCCAAAGCTGATGCAAATAGTTGCGCCATATTTCATACTTTACAAATATGGCTATTTCCGGATTGACTTTATAAAGAAACCGTTTTACACGACGCGGAGTATCAAACGGAAGATAACACACACAATCAGCGCCGGCATAATCCTTTCTCACTTCATAACCGGATGGAGAAAAGAATGTAAGCAGAATCTTATATTCCGGTTTTTCAGCGCGAAGTTTCTCAATGAGAGGACGTCCCTGCTCGAATTCACCCAAAGAAGCGGCATGAACCCAAATATAGCGATCGCCTGTATGAATGGTGCGATCAAGTTTTTTCCAGATCTCGCGTTGTCCGGCAGCAAGTTTGGATGCCTTGGGATTTTTAATCGCTGCCAAACGAACACCAAGCCCATAGGCACTTATGCCTGCGGAATATAACGGGGGCTCAAGAAGCTGTCTTGAGCATTCAGCCAAAAAACCTCTTACTTCCTTAAACGACGGTATTCTCATCTCGTCATGCTATTCGTTTCACTCTTCAGGAACGGGAATCTCGGCAATGGCTCGACGAATGCGTGCAATCACCTCTTCTTTTGGCATAAGCTCCGTGATATCGAACATGTGCGGTCCGCGACATGCGCCAACTACTGCCAATCGGAAGGCATTCATCACGTTTCCAAGATGGTATTCCTTAGAGGCAATCCAGTCGAGAACAATCTTTTCGGCATTGGCAGAAGTCATATCCTCAATTCCTTCGAGAACACCGATGAGTTCCTCCATAATGCGTGGAGTATCCTTACTCCAGCGTTTGCGCACATCTTTTTCGGCATACGCTTCAGGAGCACGGAAAAAGAAATCGCCCTGATCCCAAAGATCTCCGATAAGATTGGCGCGTCCTTTCACCATTCCTATTGCGCGCGCTACATATTCCGGAGAGAACCCGTCGATACCTTTCTCTTTAAGAATCGGCATGAAAAGGGTTGCAAGTTCTTCATCAGGCTTGGCAAGCATATATTCATGATTGAACCAGATCCCCTTCTTATAATCGAATTTTGCTCCGGCTTTCGAGCAATGTTCAAATGAAAATCTGTTTATCAAATCATCCATCGACATCACCTCAGTATCATCACCGGGATTCCATCCAAGCAAAGCAAGGAAGTTTACAACCGCCTCCGGAAGATATCCTTTTTCACGATAACCTGACGACAACTCTCCGCTATTAGGGTCATGCCAATCGAGTGGAAAGACAGGAAAACCGAGTTTATCGCCATCACGTTTAGACAATTTGCCATTGCCGACAGGCTTAAGGAGTAACGGGAGATGGACAAAGGAGGGCATTGTATCGCTCCAGCCGAAAGCTTCATAAAGCAACACATGAAGAGGGGCGGAAGGCAGCCATTCTTCACCGCGGATAACATGACTAACCTCCATCAGATGATCATCTACAATATTGGCAAGATGATAAGTCGGCAGATCGTCTGCACTTTTATAAAGCACCTTATCGTCAAGGATATTCGAATTCACACTGACTCGGCCTCTGATAAGATCATTCACCACAACCTCTCGATCAGGGTCTATTTTGAATCTTACAACATACTGGGTGCCATTCTTGATAAGCTCCTCAACTTCTTCCGCAGGCATAGTGAGCGAATTGCGCATACGTCCGCGTGTGGAAGCGTCATATTGAAAATTGGGAGTCTCCACGCGAGCGGCCTCAAGTTCTTCGGGCGTATCAAATGCGATATAAGCCTTGCCGGCATCAAGAAGCTGCTTTACATATTTGCGGTAAATATCGCGTCGCTCGCTCTGCTTGTATGGTCCGTAGGCGCCACCTTCTCTAACGCCCTCGTCTATTCCAATACCAAGCCACGCAAGCGACTCATTAATATATTCTTCCGCACCGGGTACAAACCGGCGGCTATCTGTATCTTCTATACGGAGTATCATCTCGCCGCCATGGTGACGTGCGAAAAGATAATTAAACAGCGCCGTACGGACTCCGCCAATATGAAGCGGACCCGTAGGGGACGGCGCGAAGCGTACTCTAACTTTACGTTCCATTATGTCAGTAAGTTTCGAAATTAATCGATAATTTGCGCAAAGATAATTATTTTTCTCCGTATCTGCCCAACTTTATACCACAATTGTAAATCGTGATTTTATAATTTGATAACTGTTCAGTCAAGAAGTTTGTATTTTTTGCCGGTCCATCCGTATGTGATATGTTCCTTAAGACATCTCTTCACCTTCGCATAATCCTCACTACTCATGAACTCGCCTACTGTTAGCCGGGCTTCCATCGTATTGGCTGATGGCAAAAGTGTATATTCTATCGTGGGAAATGGAACAAGAGCCTCTATCTCAGCCAATTCTTTCTTATCCTTACATTTGAAGAAATCAGAAACCCGTGGCAATGAGAAAAACTTGTTCCTGGGTAGTTCCTGCATTGAGGCATCGTAAAATCTAATATCACTGTCTTTGGCCTGAACAGAATCTCCAACGGTATAAACAGAGGCAACAATTCCACTCTTCCCTCCGGGCAAGACCTGTAATGCCAAAGTTGATACAGGCGTAAGCGTAACCTTCAGGTAACGGGGCGACACCGTGTCAAGCCGGGATAGGCCCTCCATGGCATTTGGTGCCCAATACAAGCTGTCGGCATCATAATAATCGAGCATGTCCAGGCGGACCGATCGACTAAGCAAATCGAGCGTTTTAACAGGCATTTCCACGAATGCTTTACTTGCTGTCAGCTCATCTCCGGTTGTTCCGCCGGCTGCTTTTACAGACTGAGGTGCGACAATAGTCGCCACGAACATAAACCCAAGTGTGGCGACTATCAAATATTTTTTTATTCTTTTATTCATTTCTTTATAAATATGTCGTAATTGCCGTTATACTGAGGTTTCTTAGCTTTCTTCTCTTTGCCACCGGCCTTGCTTTCTTTCTTTACACTTTTGCTCTTGCCGGTTTTGCTCTTACCTCCATCCTTTTTTGAACGGCCTTTTTCCGATTTTCCTTTACCTCCTTTAATACTTTTACGACCGGAGCCGGCAAATTCTGATGCGTAGTCCTTGTCGGATGCTTTCTCGGCATAAAGTCGGTGACCAAAGAAATCCGCGTGACGCAAGGCATCTATCACTTTCCGCGCATCTTCTTTTCGAACATCAAATAGTGTATAATCCGGAAGCAAATCTATACGACCGATCTCAGGCTTCGAGCCGGCAATGTTGCGATTTATCAACTCCATTAGATTTCCGGGAAAGAAACCTGCTCCTTTACCGATATTGACCACTAAACGTTCATAACCGGTTTCAGCTTCACGACGATCCTTATCTTTCTTGCTACGACGATCGCGTTTCTCACCTTTCTCCCCTTTTTCTCCATTCTGAGGCGCATTCAAATCTATATCCGGCATATTGCGATAATAAGCCAGCAGACGGTTAAACTCAAGTGAAAGAACCCGTTTAAGCAGGTCTTCTTCCGACAGCCACTCAAGTTTTTTTGTTACGCCCGGAAGATATTTGGCAATCTGAGCCTCATCCACTTCAACCTTCTCCAGACGATCTGCAAGATTATATAACTGTTTCTCTATGATATGCTCTGGAGTAGGCACTTTCATGTATTCAAACTGCCTCCCGATTTTCTTCTCTATTTCACGGAGTTTTCCTTTCTCACGCGAATGAATGATAGCAATAGAAACACCTGTTTTATTGGCTCGACCTGTTCGACCGCTGCGGTGAGTATAAACAGCGGTATCCTCCGGAAGACCGAAATTGATGACATGCGTAAGATCATCGACGTCAAGACCGCGCGCTGCTACATCAGTTGCAACAAGAAGTTGAGTGACATGGTCGCGGAATTTCTTCATCGCCAGATCTCGCTGAGCTTGCGAAAGATCTCCATGCAGACAATCTGCATTATAACCGTCGGCAATAAGCTTGTCGGCGATTTCCTGCGTATCTTTCTTAGTACGACAGAAAATTATACCGTATATATGAGGACTATTATCGACAATTCTCTTCAGTGCAAGATATTTATCGTGGGCTTTGACCATATAATAGATATGCCTTACATTCTTTGTTCCCTCGTTTCGCTTTCCGGCTACAAACTCTACGGGATCATGCATATATTTTCGTGCAATCCTCGCAATCTCGGATGGCATCGTTGCGGAAAACATCAACATCTTCCGATCATCGGGAACGTGAGATAAAATTTCGTCTATATCGTCAAGAAATCCCATATTCAGCATTTCATCTGCTTCATCCAGGATAACGGTATGTACTTTCTCAAGCTTTACAACTCCTCTTTTTATAAGATCTATAAGACGCCCCGGAGTGGCTACAATTACCTGAACACCTTTTTTAAGGGCACGAATCTGACTGTCAATACTCGATCCTCCGTATACGGGAAGAATCCTTAATCCATCTATATATTTTGAAAAATCAGCAAGATCGGCGGCTATTTGAAGACAAAGCTCTCGCGTTGGAGCGATTACAAGTGCCTGAGGTTCCTCATCAGAAATATCAATCCGTTGAAGAACCGGCAGACCGAAAGCTGCTGTCTTACCCGTACCTGTCTGCGCCAAGCCGACTACATCCCCCTCCTTTGAGAGAAGATGTGGAATTACCATGCTCTGAATGGGCATGGGATGCTCAAATCCCATTTCCTTTACTGCCTTCAGCAGAACAGGCGAAACTCCGAGATCCTCAAATGTCTTTTCATTATCTGATGTCTTAACTTCCCCTTCTTTCTCCTCCAGAGGTTGGTCCTCTGTCACACCTTCCTCAAGTTTATTATCATCTAAGGGCTCAACTTCGCGAAGAATGGCCTCATCATTATTATTCATATCTCTTTCCATAAGATTTTTATTTTTCCAAGTAACTTTTGAATTTTATTGTAAACAACTAAGTGCAAAAAATAACCTGAAAAGACTTACTTTTTAATATACTTAGAAATCTAAAACAATTTTTATTCCTATTTTAATAACGCAACTAATCCAATAAAAGATTTTCAAAATTCTATATATACGTTTAGTTTGACGAATTCTCTATGTGTTTTTAAAGCCTCATCTCATGAAAAAGATGCCTTAACCCGGAATTTCATTTTTATTTATAGCTACGCCTTCTAATTTTCTGATGATATAGAGACTCCTTTATCCGATTTAATTATCAATAATTATCCAAAATTGTTTCTTTAACAGTACAATTTTTATATTTGTTCCTTGCATGATACAATTATCAAATTTGTTTCTTCGATAGTACAATTTGCAAATTTGTTCCTTACTTGATACAATAACACAACTTTGTTTCTTTAATGGTACAATTTACAAATTTGTTCCTTACCTGATACAATAACTTAACTTTGTTTCTTTGATGGTACAATTTGCAAATTTATTCCTTACTTGGTACAATTATCTAATTTGTTTCTTTGATGGGACAATTTATAAATATGTTCCTTACTTGGTACAACAACTTAACTTTGTTTCTTTGATGGTACAATTTGCAAATTTATTCCTTACTTGGTACAATTATCTAATTTGTTTCTTTGATAGTACAATTTATAAACTTGTTCCTTACTTGGTACAATAACACAACTTTGTTTCTTTAATGGTACAATTTACAAATTTGTTCCTTGCTTGGTACAATTATCTAAGTTGTTTCTTTAAAAGTACAATAATAAAAATTGTTCCCTTGATGGTTTATTTTGCAATATTGTTTCTTTGAAAGTACAATTTTTACTATATTTGTAAAAACTTTATAATATGGATATTTTAAAGAGAAGATATAAGAAACTTCTGTCGTATATAAAGACCGACATCCATAGATTCCTATATTATGATATAGACTGGAGTCAGCCATTGATCGGGATAAAAGGACAGCGGGGAGTTGGGAAGACGACATTATTATTTCAGCGAATAAAGGAGTCGGACCCGACGGGGGAAGCTTCATTCTATGCATCGCTCGACAACTTATGGTTTGCAGATCATAATTTAATCGATCTTGCAGAAAATCTCATAGAGGAAGGAGTGACGAAGCTATATCTCGATGAGGTGCACCGTTTACCGGGATGGGAACAACAGATAAAAAACATACATGACTCTTACCCGGAATTACATGTAGTATTTACAAGCTCTTCGCTTCTGGTGATTGACCATTCGATAGGAGACCTATCCAGAAGGGTTTCGATGTATACACTTCCGGGGTTATCATTTAGAGAATTTCTGATGTTTGAAGGAGTTTCCGTATTTGAGAGAATTTCATTAGCTGATATTCTGTTCTCTCACGAGACAATAGCGCCTGCCATAGCCTCGAAACTCGACATTCTGGCCTATTTCCGCAAATATATGGCGAAAGGATATTATCCGTTTTACAAATCTATGGGGACGGAAGACTATTACAGTCGTCTTGATCAGACTGTCTCAACGGTTGTAGACAACGATATACCGGCAATAGAAAAGAGGATTGATTACGAAACATTGATAAAGGCAAAACGCCTTATAGGCATCATTGCCGGTTCTCAGCCCTATCAACCTAATATGAGTACGCTTGCCGGCTTGATGGGAACGAATCGTAACCAACTGCTGAAGCTGTTTGATCTTCTTGATCGTGCCGGAATAATAAGGCAGATATTCTCAGCGAAAAAAAGCCCGAAGAGCCTCGCGAAGCCCCAGAAAATACTTCTCGACAATTCAACGTTGATGTCTGCCATTGAATCTCCCTTAATAGGAGCGGAACGGGAATGCACATTTGCCTCATGTCTAAGCGTCGGTCACGTGGTAGGCTTTGCCAAGGATGGAGATTTTATAATCGACAACCGCTATCTCTTTGAGATCGGAGGGAAAAGCAAAGGTTTTGCCCAAATCAGGGATATACCCGACAGTTTTGTAGTTGCGGACAACATTGAATTCGGTTTCGGCAACAAAATTCCGCTATGGTTATTCGGCTTCTTGTACTAATCTTGTTTGATTGCCTACTCCTATCAACTCAAGATCTCAAACATTGATTTTTCCCGAATAATTATTATATTTGCAAATGAAGTTGCATAGATAACTTTATGTAATATTTGAAAAATAAAAACAAAATGAATAAAAAAGGATATATCGCGTTATGCCTTGGCATAGTTGCAGCATTCATCCCATCGGAAACGGAGGCATGTACAAATCTTATTGCCGGGAAAAAAGCTACGGCCGACGGATCGGTGATGGTGACATACGCTGCCGACTCGCATAATCTCTACGGAATGCTCACGCATACTCCTGCTGCAAAACATCAGAAAGGAGCCATGCGAAAGGTTGTTGATTGGGACAGCGGAAAGCCTCTCGGTGAAATTCCCCAACCATCAGAAACTTATAATGTGGTAGGCAACATTAATGAACATCAGCTGGCGATCGGAGAGTCTACGTGGGGTGGACATGATGAGCTCGTGGACACTACAGGCAATTCTATTATAGATTACGGGTCGCTGATACAAATTGCACTTGAACGAGCCAAGACAGCTCGCGAAGCTATCGACATAATGGCTGAGCTTGTTGATAAATATGGATATGCCTCAAGCGGGGAGTCTTTCTCAATTGCCGATAAAAACGAAGTCTGGGTAATGGAGATGATCGGCAAGGGAGCTGAAAAAGGAGCTGTCTGGATTGCTGTAAGAATACCCGATGATGCAATATCAGGCCATGCCAACGAACCTCGAATCAGGAAAGTTAATCTGAAAGATAAGGAAAATGTGAAACACTCCAAGGATGTGATTTCATTTGCGCGGAAACGTGGATATTTCAATGGTAAAGATGAAGATTTCTCATTTGCTGATGCCTATTCCACACACGATGCAGCCACACGTCGTGGTTGTGATGCCCGTGTCTGGAGCTTCTTCCGTCGTTATAATCCGGATGCCGACAAATATTACGCATGGTGTGCCGCCGAATCCGATGAGCCTATGCCGCTCTATATTATCCCTGAAAAGAAAGTTGATCTAAAGGGTATGCAGTGGAGTATGCGCGACCATTTCGAGGATACTCCTTTTGAAATGACCTCCGATATAGGAGCCGGCCCAAATAAAGTGCCTTACCGCTGGCGACCTATGGAATATGAAGTAGACGGAAAGAAATATCTTATGGAGCGTGCCATTGCGACCCAGCAGACAGGTTGGAGTTTTGTTAGCCAAAGTCGCGATTGGCTTCCTGATGCGGTAGGAGGTATTCTTTGGTTTGGCACAGATGACACCAATACGAGTATATATATGCCGTTCTACTGCGGTATGACGCAGATTCCGGCTGAACTGGCGGAAGGCGATATCAACACATTTTCAATGGATTCTAATTTCTGGATGACAAACTGGGTTGCAAATCAAGCCTATAACCGTTACGACCTTATGATTCCGGATATCCGCAAGGTACAGAATCGTCTTGAAGATAAATTCCGTGATTCGCGTAATCAAACCGACACCAAGCTTGCAAAAATGATTGCTGACGGAGATACTGCCGGCTACATCCAAACTGTAAATTCAGAAGGAGCAGCAATCGCTAAAGAAGCGACCGATGATTACCGTAATCTTGCCCAGTATCTGCTGGTAAAATTCATGGACGGGAATATGAAGAAAACCGATGCCGACGGTAACTTCATCAAAAGCGAATACGGCACACCGGTTTATCCGGAATTTCCCGGTTATGACAAACGTTACTACGAGAATATCGTAAAGGAATCCGGCGACCATTTCCTGATAAAATAATCGGGCAATATTCATGTAATTAAACGTACTTAAAGAAGAATCAACTCACATATATTTTCAAAAAGAAAGGCTGCTCCGGGAACAATTACGGAGCAGCCTTTCTTAATGTCGGTGTCTGACTTTATGCAATTATCGCGTATAAAGGAACCGTTTTATAGAGCGTTTCGGAGTCTTTTCAAACTCTCCCGGCATAAGGACTATTTTCGATATTTTTTCGTAGGGCGCTACAATTTTGTTAAGTTCCTCCCTGACATTCTCCATAGTCTGGTCAAGATCACCTATAGAGACATCAAACCGATCAAGCGCATCAAAATCGGGATAAACAAGAGCCACAAGTTTACCGTCACGGTCTACCACCAGACTCTCCGCAACGTATGGCATGTTATTAAGTTTAGCCTCTATCTCCTCCGGATAAATATTTTGTCCCGATGCAGAAAGAATCATGGTCTTGGAACGTCCGCGAATAAAGAGAGTGCCGTCGGATGAAAGCGTTCCCATATCTCCGGTCAGTAGCCAACCATCTTCAAACGCTTTTTCAGTAGCCTCCATATTCTTATAGTAACCCTTCATGACATTGGAGCCTCTTACACAGATTTCTCCCGGAATATTTTCAGGATCGGACGACATAATCTTAACCTCCATATTCGGAAGAACCCGACCTGACGAACCGGGAATAAATTCTTTCCAGGGAGTGTAAGAGATTAGCGGACCGCATTCGGTCATACCGTAACCTACCGTGAACGGGAATTTTATTTTATGCAAGAAATCTTCGACCTCATGGTTGAGGGGCGCGCCTCCGACAATCACCTCCTCGAACTCTCCACCGAAAGCATCAATAAGTTTTTTTCGAATCTTCGAGTAAATTAGTGAATCGAGAAAAGGAACAGCCATAGTCCAACGCATCGTTCCCTTCGAAATCATCGGAAGAATCTGATTTTTATATATTTTTTCAAGAATTAACGGGACACAAATCACAAGGTTCGGTTTCACCTCTGCAAGAGCTCTTAGAAGCACACGCGGAGAGGGAGTCTTACCTAATAGTGTCACATGCGATCCGACTGCAAGAGGAGTCAGCATATCGAACGCACACCCGTAAGCGTGGGCCAAAGGAAGAAACGCCAGAGCGCGTGAACTACGGAAATGAAGCACGGTCTGCATCCCGAAGCAAACGTTGCCGGCCAGATTCTCTCCGGTAAGCATTACTCCTTTGGAAAATCCGGTTGTGCCTGAAGTGTAGTTAATCTCGACAACTTCATTGTTAGAACGATCGGCATACCGAATATCAGGTGCAGAATAGCCTTCGGAATAGAGACGACGGAAGCGTCGGCGAAGCAGACGGAATTCTCTCATTATATCCACTCCGGCCTTTTCATGAAGCACATTCCAACTCCGGACTTCAAGCACTCCTTTGACATTCAGCAAAGCGTCCGGCTCCATGTGCTCCCAGATCGTCTCCGAAACAAACAGAAGCTTGGCACCGGAATGATTAACTATATGTGTGATATCCACAGGATTAAACTCTGCAAGAATCGGAACAATCACAGCGCCATACGTGATAGTCGCCATATAAATCAACACCCATCCCGGAGAATCCTTTCCACAAAGTGCAACTTTCCCACCGGGTTTCAAGCCTATATTTTCGTAGAAGAGATGAATCATCGCAATCTTCTCAGCCATCTCACCGTAGGTCATGGTCTTTTTCGTGACATAATCGGAAAGAGCCGGAAGATCCCAGTTCTCCTGAAAACTCCTCTCATATATCTTAATAAAGTTCTCTATTTTCGTTTTTTCTTCCATGGGATATATATTTATAGAGAATTAGTTATCCCTCTAACGCGAGTTTGTAAATTTCTCGGCAATCATCCATCGACAATGTCACGTATGCACCAAGAGTATCTCCGACGTTGCGGCGTAATGAGGCCACCATCTTATCAATATCAGGTTCACAGCCTATGAGTTCGCGCAAATTTGTAGTCATTCCGAGATCATGATAGAAATGCTTCAGTTCGGAAATGCCCTCATCAATAATCTCCTCTGTGTCTTTTCCAGCCGGATTGACCGACATAACATTTATAGCGAAGCGCCACAATTTATCAGGATTTTTTCGGGCGCAGAAGGTCATCCATGCCGGAATCATAACGGCAAGTCCTGCTCCATGTGCCACATGATAGAATGCCGAAATCTCATGTTCGAGACGATGGGAAGCCCAGTCTTCCACTTTGCCAACACCACACAAGCCATTATGAGCGAGCGTTCCGGCCCACATAACATCAGCACGCGCATCGTAGTTATCGCCGTCAAGACGTAGCGACAATGCCTGATCCATAACATCACGTAGAATGGCCTCCGAATAAGCGTCTACAAGTTGAGTGCCCGAAGTGTTGGAGAAATATCTTTCATAGATATGTGCCATCATATCGACAATTCCGTTAGCCGTCTCATTCCAGGGAAGGGAAAAAGTGAGCTCCGGGTTCATCACAGCAAAACGAGGACGCAAAAAAGCTGGATATCTTACGGAAATCTTTTGATGAGTCTCCTCATTAGTGATCACGCTGTTACCGCTGCCCTCGCTACCCGCTGCCGGAATAGTAAGAACCACACCTACAGGCAAAGCGCCGGCCGGAGTAGCTTTCCCCCCATAAAAATCCCAGAAATCACCATCATATACCGCACCCAGGGCAATTCCCTTTGCTGCATCAATGGGCGAGCCTCCTCCAACTGCAAGAATAAAATCTACTTTTTCTTCACGGGCTTCTGCAATTCCCTTATATACAAAATCGGCTGTTGGATTAGGCTGAACGCCTCCAAACTCCAAATACTCTATTCCTGCATCGGCTATTGATTTTTCGATCTCATCGAGCAACCCGCTACGTCGGATACGCTCGCTGCCGAAAACAATCATCACTTTTGAGGCACCATATTTTTTCAGGGCCTTACCGGTCTCTTTCTGTGTGGCTCTTCCGAAAATGAATTCTGTTGGAGAGCAAAATATAAAATTATCCATGTTTTAATAACATATTATTCCTGATATAATAACAAAAAAGAGAGGCGCATGTCTCAAATGGCCTCTCTTTTTTATCTTATTATCAGGGAACACCCCGCCTATATTACTCGAAATTGGCGCGGATAGCCTCCGCAATCGCTTCCATTTTCGCAGGATCTGGATCTGAAATTTTCTTTTTAAAATCCATATCACCCTCTGCCTGAAGAGGCACCAGATGGATATGAGCGTGAGGAACTTCAAGACCAAGCACGGTAACTCCGATCTTTCTGCAAGGTATAGCCTTCTTCATGGCCTTTGCCACACGCTTGGCAAATACCGACATCTCTGCAAGTTCTTCATCTTCGATATCGAAGATATAATCAGTCTCCTTCTTGGGGACAACAAGTGTATGACCCCAGTTTACAGGATTAATATCCATGAAAGCGAAAAACTTATCGTTTTCAGCAATTTTATAGCAGGGAATCTCCCCGGCGATAATCTTTGAAAATATTGTCATGACCGTATTAGATTTCAATTTTGACAATCTCAAAATTAATCAGACCGGCAGGTGCCTTCACCTGAACCACATCACCCACCTTATGTCCGAGAAGCGCATTGGCAATGGGAGTATTTGAAGCCAGCTTGCCTTCACGGAGATTAGCCTCGCTCTCAGTAACAATGGTATAAGTCATAGTCATACCATTACCCAGATTCTTGATCGTTACTTTATTAAGAATCTGAACAGTTTCAGTATTGAGTTTACTGTCGTCGATAATTCGGGCACCTGCAACAAGTTCCTTAAGCTTTGCGATCTTCATTTCAAGCATGCCCTGAGCCTCTTTTGCAGCATCGTATTCGGCATTCTCCGAGAGATCTCCCTTATCGCGGGCCTCGGCGATAGCCTGCTTTATTGCGGGGCGCTGTGCCTCCAGTGCGGCCAGTTCCTCCATTTTTTTGTCATATCCTTCTTGTGTGAGATAAGTTGCCATAATTTATCTTTTTCTTTAGACAGACTGCCAAAGCGGTAGCGCAGTCGGTCGATTTATAGATTTATATATGTGTTTCGTAAAAATTCAAAAAAAGAAAGAATCCTTTTTCTCTGTTCGGCAAAGCCCGACGGCTTTCCGGAAAAAAAAGACCCTTTGTGACGCCTCGGCGTCAGAATTAATTGCACTGCAAAGTTAATTCTTTTCATCTTATCAAACAAATAATAGAACGTTTTTATTGACGAAACTATGATTTTTATTAACTTTGGCGTGGAATGTCATGCAAATAATGAGCAATCGATATTTCCATAAGTTGCTATAAAAATTAATAACATCCACTTAACTATATATCATCCCTATGACTATCAACGAGACTCAAGATGAAATAATTGAGGAATTCGACGGGCTTTCCGATTGGATGGACCGCTATGCATATATCATTGATTTAGGCAATACGCTTCCCGAGCTTCCCGAACAACTAAAAAAACCGGAGAACCTTATCGAGGGGTGTCAAAGCCGTGTATGGATTAGTCCGGAACGTGAAGCTGACGGAAAGATTGACTTCCGCGCTGATTCTGATGCTCTTATAGTAAAAGGAATCGTTGCGCTTCTGATGCGTGTCCTTTCAGGTCGCACACCAGATGAGATTCTTGACGCCGATCTTTACTTCATCGACAAGATCGGTCTTCGCGAACATCTCTCGCCGACACGCAGCAATGGCCTTGTAGCAATGGTGAAACAGATTCATAACTATGCAAAGGCCTATAAAATGCTCGATGAAAAAAATTAATTTCTTCTCCCTTTTGACGATTATTAACCAACACTTTCAATAATATGTTTAAAAATCAACCGGCAGGTCTGTATGTCCTGGCACTCGCCAACACCGGCGAACGCTTTGGTTATTATACCATGCTTGCCATATTTCTTTTCTTTCTTCAGGCCAAATTCGGATTTGATGCTACCTGGACAGGGCAGATCTATTCCATATTTCTGGCTCTCGTTTATTTTATGCCCGTATTAGGCGGTTGGCTTGCCGACCGTTGGAGCTTCAACAAATGTGTGCTTTCCGGAATTGCCGTAATGTTCGTAGGTTATGCGCTTATGTCGGCTCCCACTCCCGTACGCTCCAACATTTCATTCATGGTTCTTTTAGCCGCTCTCCTTTTGATTGCTGCCGGCACCGGTCTTTTCAAAGGCAATCTTCAGGTAATGGTGGGCGACCTCTATAACAACAGTAAGTATGGCGACAGGCGTGACTCCGCTTTCTCCTTATTCTATATGGCTATTAACCTGGGTTCTATGTTTGCCCCCGGCGCTGCCATTGCTCTTAAAAACAGTGCCCTTCATAAAGCCGGATTCCTCTCAAACGACCCCATGGCTGCTACAGTAAGCAACTGGTGTCTCGACACAAATGGCTTTGCTAATATGCCTTCAAATCCGGAGACATTGAAGAGTATGACCGATTTTGCCATTAAAAACGGAATGGCAGAAGATGGAAACCTTGCAGCTTGGCTTACCCAATATCTTCAGAATTTCGCAGACCACTGCAGCGCTCATTTCTCCAGTCTGACAGAATTTGCCAACGGCTATATATCTGCATTCTCAACGGGATGTACATACGCTTTCTCGCTCGCTTGCGGATCATTAATTTTAAGCTTTCTGATTTATACATTAGGTAGAAGAACCTACAAACATATTATTAATGATGCTCCAAAAGCTAAGGATGGAAAGACCGTTTCCGTTTCATCAAACGAACCGGAACTTACTCCCGAACAGACCAAGCAACGTGTGGTAGCCCTATTCCTTGTTTTTGCGGTAGTGATCTTCTTCTGGATGGTCTTCCACCAGAATGGTCAAACACTAACAGAGTTTGCCAAAAGCTGCACATCTCCCGAATCATCATCCTGGACCCGAATCGGATTTAATCTCGGTGCTCTCGCTGCAATTGCAGCCGGTGTATACGCCTTCTTTAGTCTGATTCAATCAAAATCAATCAAAGCCAAGACAATAAGCGGCCTGATTCTCGCCGGATGTGCCGCCATCGTAATCTGGATCTATGTCGGCATTATGCCAACCACGCTCACAAACATCGACCCGGCAGCTTATCAACAGTTCAACCCCTTCTTTGTCGTGGCTCTTACTCCTTTTTCGCTGGCATTATTCGGGTGGCTTAATAAAAAGAAGAAAGAACCGTCGGCGCCGCGAAAAATCGGATATGGAATGCTTGTAGCCGGGCTTGCTTACCTTGTAATGGTTTTCGGGTCGCTTTCATTAGTAGGAACAAATGGCGACGTTTCCTCCAACTGGCTTATTTCAACCTATCTTTTGCTTACATTCGCAGAATTGCTCCTTTCTCCAATGGGAATCTCCTTTGTCAGCAAAGTGGCACCTCCAAAACTTAAAGGAGCAATGATGGGAGGATGGTTTGCAGCAACAGCTGTCGGTAACTACCTTGTCTCCATTCCCATGCTTCTCTGGGGTAAAATTCCGGTATGGACAATCTGGACAATTCTTATCGTTCTCTGTGTGCTTTCCGCAACATTTATCTTCTCTCAGATGAAGAAACTTGAGGCTGCCACAGGCGATATGCCTGAACCGGTTCCCGACTCTACGCTTGCAGACCCTGTGGAATAAAATCTCCGGTCGACAAGAATTAAAAAACAAGCCCCCTTTTCACATAAAAGATTATTATCTAATGAGGTCGCAACTTAAAGTTTGCGACCTCATTAATATTTTTTAAGATTTATTGTATTATTTAAAAACATAATATAAATTTGCATCGATTTTGTTAAGGAGCAATGTCTGCAAATAAAGATAGATATCAAAGAGAGATCTCTTTTCTCTCGTTTATGTTATTCTTAATTACAGCCTCACTGACGGGATGTACAACCGGCAATCAGGATAGCAAGCCTTCGGGAAAGGTGGATTCATCTGCCATCGACGAATATCATGCTGATCTCGATATAGCAATGACTCTTCGTAGCATAGCTGATGCCATAAGTGTCGGCGAACCGCTCGATACTACTGATTATAACTTTGAAGGAGTGCTGACAGATGGCATTGGGCATCCCCTATATACCGACATACAGGGCATGCCGGGAGTCTGGGAAGTAGATGTTCTTTCACCTACTTCAGCTGTAATAAGAAACACGTATTTAGGAGATCTTCTTCCTGAAGACCTTCAAAGCTATGTCACGGGAAGTCTCGGTATTTCCGCCGAAAATATAGTAAGCCGTATCGAACCTGACCATGAAGATGAGTCCGAAACGATAGTATATGACTTTGGTGGGGGGTATTTAAGATTTGAATCACGTTCGGCCATAGCTCCCAACGGACTTGAAGGGCCCTATATCACCATTATCGCTTCAAAGAAAAACCCGATAAAATAATTTTTTACTCCCCTGCCGACTCCCGGAAAATAAACTTTCTCGTTGCCTCAAAACGCGGTAAAGCCATTAGTTGAACATCAGCAGCTCTATCAGCTGCCGTCTCCCCTGCCGAACCAACTGTTACACCGGCCTCCTCAAGACGCTCTTTAACCTCCTTCAGAGCTTTAGCGGGAGTATTATTATCTTGAGAAAGATGACATAGAAAGACATACTTAAGCTTCGGATTAATAATCTCCTTAAGAAAGGCAGCTGTAACTTTATTATCAAGATGACCGCGCTCAGTCTGTATTCTCGCTTTAAGATATTCCGGATAGCGGCCCTCAAGCAACATCTTCAGATCATAATTGGCTTCTATCACGAGGAAATTGGCATTACTGATATAGTGACGTGCACGAGCCGTTATAGCCCCAAGGTCGGTGGCAAGCACAAATCGCCGTCCTCCATATTCTATTGAAAAACCCATGTTGTCCGTACCGTCATGTGGCACTTCAAATGCTGTCACCTCAAAATCAAGCACCTTGAAAGGGATCTCCTTGAAGATTGCATTATGATATTCCTTGATTCGCCGAGAAATGCTATGACGTCGAAGCAACCCGTTTAATACGCGGTTTGTACAAAAAAGCCTGATATGTTTATTATTCCTAAGAAGTGTATAAGCAAATCTGACATGATCGGAATGATCGTGAGTGAGCAGGAGAGCCTTCACCATACTGATATGAATGCCATTATCAGCCAGTTTCTGAACAATAAATTCAGCATTTACTCCGGCATCGACAAGAATTCCCCCCTGTCGAGAACCAACATAATAACTATTGCCGCTTGAGCCCGATCCTAATGAAATGAAGATTATATCGTGTTCTGAGTATTTTTCTGCCGTAAGATCTTCATCCGGAGAATCGGAGAGTTGTGAAAGCTGTGCCCTTTTTGTTCCGCTCACTGCCTTATGATTATTTCTTTGATTTGAATCATCAGGAAGTTTTACTATAAAATCTTCCTCATCATCAAATGGAAGAGTCGGATGATTATGATATCGTTGGCGTTTAGCGCACATGCCTTCCCCCCTTCCTTGAATTAATCCTCACGGCAGGCCGATAAATAAGGAATATAGCCGGACGCTTGGAATAATCTGTCTTGCAATTCCTCCACTTGGAAGCCGGCATAGTCAAAATACTCTCATTATCCGGATCGGTTATATCCACAGCCACACAAAGAAGAGTGTCGGGACGTAACTCCGTTGAAAGGAATTTTATCATGGAATTGTTCCGGTAAGGCGTCTCTATAAAGATCTGAGTCATATTTTCCGTTTCGGAAACATTTTCAAGATGCTTTACTATCCGAAGTCTCTGCTTTTCATCAATCGGCAGATACCCGTTAAAGGAGAAGCCTTGTCCGTTAAATCCGGATGCCATTAGAGACAGGAGAATACTTGAAGGGCCTACAAGTGGAATCACCCTTAACCCTTCTCGTTGGGCTATCTCAACTACACGCGCTCCGGGATCGGCTACAGCCGGACACCCGGCCTCACTCATCACTCCGATTGGCTCACCTTGTCTTAGCGCATCAAGATAAGCTCCAATTGCCATATCGTCCGTATGTCCGTTTAACTCATAAAACGTTATAGCATCAATATCAATATTTTTATCACATCTTTTCAAGAATCGACGTGCGGTCCGGATATTCTCCACAATCAGATGGTGAAGTTGCCTTACAATCTCCAAATTGTAAGGAGGCAGAACAGTCTCTATAGGTGCCTCACTGATATTGACAGGGATTAGATATAAGGCCGATTGCGGATTCATACTTCAAATTTACAAAAAATTTCCCCATTCAACAAATCTTTTTTCAAATACTAATCAAATCCGCAAAATGTTTTCTGCTCAAATGAACCAAGATTCTACAAATTAAGAGGCTGTGTCATACCGTTTTTTTGACACAGCCTCTATAAGATTTGGTAAAAATAAGTCAGATACACGGTGTTGAGAAAAGATAGCGCTTATGCCACACCATCTGTACTCACCAAATACTCAGTTCACTTGACTAAAATTTTATTGCCACCTGCAACATACACTCCGCATTTGGCGGCGATTTCTGTTAAACCGGTTTCAACGACGCCATCATATATCACCAATCCAGCAGCATCCGAGATTGTTAAATTTGTCGGGGAAGACGCATTAATAGTAATTTTACCCTCTCCTCCTTCAACTTTTACCTCCTTGAGCGCCTTGATATCGGAGGCACCTGTAGCAGTACCGATATTGTAAGCTGCCATAACCGAACCGAAGCCGGAAGGCGCCACAGTTTCATCATCTCCGAATTTGAAAGATTGATTGCTTCGAACTGCTATATAGAGACGGTTGGATTTCGGATCAGAAACCATATCATACGATGTCGTCGCGCCCTTGCTCGTGCATATATATTCAGGCGTTTCGGAATCCCATTCCGTAAGCGAGGCCCCACCATTTGTGAGCACATATCCGAAGAGACAAACCTTTTCGCCTATTTTAGCAGCATTTAACCATGCAGAAATTGACTTACCGAAAATCTTAGAGTCGGAATAAGTTCCATCACTATTAAACTTAACGCAAAATCCTTCAAGCATTGTAGATGCTGTCGAGATCTTTGCCGCAGATTCTCCGGGAGCACAGATTCCACCTTTAAGCGCACCCATAGCATAAAACGCACCATCTATAGCTTTTAGATTCTTAAGCTGAAGAGTGCTCTTACCATCAGAAGCACCGACAGTATGCCAGATATTGAGCCATTCCATCTTAAGGTCGGTACCGCAACATCCTGCCATCATACCATCTAAAGAAGACGTTAAAGTTACACTTTTATCACCAACCGTAAGCTCGGAATCAACATTTCCCTGAATATTACCTATGAAATATAGTTTCCCTCCGGACACTGTCATTGCCGAGATTTGATCGCGAGAAAGCGAACCGGTTGAGTTTAGATGAGCCAGGTAATCACCATTGCTATCCAGTTTTACAAGGAACATTCCTCCTGCTGCCGCTTGCGGATCGCCGGTATAAGTTGCGATATTTCGTGGTGTCAATACATAACAGGCATTGCCGGCACCTGAGATAACCATAGGTGTCCGATAATTTCCACCAACAAATATATTTCCTTCGTCATCTACTACAAGTGCGTTGGGAGTTACGGCATCAGTAGTGGTTGCTCTTGACCCGAATGGCGTCTGATCCTGTATCAGCGTGCGGCTCCATTCCATCTTCCCCTCAGAAGAAAGCTTAATAATCAAAGAATTATAAATCCAGGCGCTGGTATTCCAGTCAGTAAGTTCTTCTTCAGAACCATCTGAATTAACAAATACCGGATTAAGAACCCCCGACACCGATGAACCGCGCGTTTTAAGAATCATCACTACGCCTCCATCAGAAGTAGCGGCTACAGCCGTCGGTGACGCTCCATCCATATATCCCTGCGTAGAGGAAAAAGCCCAGGCCTTAGACCCATCTTCATTATGCTTCATCACAAGAAGATTCCTGTTGTCGGAATTTCCATCTATGGCACTTCCCACAGCTATATCCTCACCATTATAAGAGAATTTATCTTCAGAAGTTTTTGAACCGAAATGACCGATGCTAACGAGTTTCCCATCAGAACTAATCAACAAAGCACTAAGGTTATCTTGAGCGGATTTAGTATCGTAAAGATAACTCCACTCATAATGAGGAGTGACTGAAGAAGCATAAAACGAGCCCAGAGCCACGAAAGCGAATAGTATAGTTTTTCTCATATTATTGATTATTGTTGTTTTCCGGATGCAAAATTACTGCCGTTTAAAGAAAGAAAAAATACCCATAAATGGGCAAATTTAAGAAACAGATTAGCTATTTGTAGGGATTGAATCGCGCGCGTAATGCTTGTAATTTTGTAAAAATTTTCCAAGCCCGACAAAGCCTGGAAATTATTATATCCAAATAGCGAAATATTGTGATTTCATATATACATTTACACCTACTTAACGCTATCTTAGCCGTTGCAGTCCAAAGTGTCGGGACACCATCCCTACCGACAGATTCCATCGAGGATATTGACAACGGTAAGGCCACAATTCTGAATGAAGTGGTGGTGACGGCCGATGAAAGCAATGGGCTTACGAGTTCCTCCGTTATCAGAAGATCGGCTATGGAGCATCTACAGCCCACCAGCTTTACGGATCTTCTTGAACTTCTTCCGGGAAATATTTCACAAACTCCCGATATGTCAAGAACAAATTCCATCACTCTCCGTGAAACGGGAAACATTACGGCATCAGGGACAAAATCAGATAATGAAGACTACGCCATAACCTCGCTTGGAACATTGTTTGTGGTAGATGGAACTCCGATAAATACTGACGCAAACATGCGTGGAATCCCCTCTTCTTCAGCCGGAGAACCGGAAACCTCACGCGAGACGGCCAATCGAGGAGTTGATATGCGGACCATTTCAACTGACAATATAGAAAGTGTGGAAATAGTCAGAGGAATTCCCTCAGCAGAATATGGTAATCTAACTTCCGGACTTGTAAATATAAAGCGAATCCACAGACCAACACCCTTTGTGGCACGCTTCAAAGCTGACGGATTCAGCAAGCTATTCTCATTGGCCAAAGGTTTCGAAGCCGGAAAAAATGTGCTTATAAATATTGATGGCGGATATCTCGATTCAAAAGCAGATCCAAGAAATAATCTGGAAAATTATAAAAGACTCAACTTTTCGACACGAACCAATATCCGTCTTTCCAACTCCATAAGCGAGACCTCTCTTACGATAGGGGCAGATTACACAGGTTCTTTCGATAACGCAAAAGTCGACCCCGATCTAAATTATAATAAAATTGATGAATATAAAAGCAGTTTTAACCGAATGTCCGTGAACACTACCATTAGATGGCAACCCTTCTATATCAGTTGGCTTTCGGAAATTGCCCTCAATGCCTCGTTAAGTTATCAGATTGATCGAGTGGAACGACGTAAACAGGTTGCGCCTCAGAGAGCATCGGTTGCGCCGACTTCAATGGAAGAAGGGATTCATGACGGTTCCTACCTCCTTTCTGAATATATAGCGGATTTTACAACAGAAGGGAAACCTCTGAATTCCTTTCTAAAAATTACCGGCAATGGAGATTACAATATCGGAGCGACTACACATGCATATAAAATCGGCATGGACTGGACAATATCTAAAAACTACGGCAAAGGTCAGATTTACGATATTTCACGCCCATTATCTGCTTCATGGACAGCGCGTCCCCGCGACTACAGTACAATTCCGGCTCTCCACAATCTCTCTTTCTTTGCCCAAGACGCGATCACGCTTGCTCTCGGGCCCAATTTAGCCGAAATTCAGGCGGGTATAAGATTGGCAATGCTGCCAAGACTCGATTCACACTATTATCTTGCCGGGAAATTATATGCAGATCCACGTATAAATGCCGTATGGAAATTTCCGTCATTCCCTCTATCCGGAAAGCCCATGCGATTCCTTGCAGCAGCGGGATTCGGGTATACCACAAAGATGCCGACCATCGACTACCTTTATCCGCAACTATCGTATAAAGATTTTATATCCTTGAATTATTACGATGTGAACTATCCCGAACAGAGAAGCAGGATAGTTCTTAGAACATATATTAATGATCCGACAAATCACGATCTCAAGGCCGCCCGAAATATGAAATGGGAAGTAAGGACCGGCGTCTTATGGGGCGATGCAATGTTATCCGTTACTTTTTTTAATGAAAAAATGAGGTCCGGCTTCAGATATTCTACCGAATACCGTCCATATCAATATCTAAAATATGACGCCACTGCCATAGATCCGTCCAAACTTTCAGGTAGTCCCGACATAGCATCACTTCCCTCAACCACTATGACAGTTCTTGATGGCACGCGCCGTGTAACCAATGGAAGCCGTCTTGATAAAGAGGGTATCGAATTTCAGCTTACAACCCCACGTTGGCATAAATTACGTACGGCCCTGACTGTGACCGGAGCATGGTTCCGCTCCACATACTCCAACTCTCAACTTATGTATGCCACTGT
Organism: uncultured Sangeribacter sp.; assembly: GCA_964581685.1. Lineage (GTDB taxonomy): Bacteria > Bacteroidota > Bacteroidia > Bacteroidales > Muribaculaceae > Lepagella. The sequence goes on from CAZOPN010000003.1 coordinate 23,316, forward strand.
AAACGATGTGGTAGACAACCGGCCTGTAAGAGAATCATACGTCGGTCTCTACGATACGGATGACGGACGACGTAATCAGCAGTTCAATACCAATTTCATGTTCGATACACAGATCAACCGTTGGGGACTCGTTTTTACCACAACCCTTCAATGTATGTGGTTTATGTCTACCGAACGAATGCGGCAAAACGGTTTACCTGCATATTACATCTCTGCTGAAGACGGGGCTCTGCATCCATTCCTTGAAAAAGACCTCGAAGACCCTATGCTTCGTTATCTTGTAAAACAATATAACGACGACTCCTTCCGACGCCAGACTATTCCACCTGCAATATATCTGAATCTAAAGGCAACAAAGAAAATCGGCCGATGGCTCAGAGTATCCGCTTTTGTAAACAATATTATTAATTATCTGCCCGATTTCAAAAGCAACGGATTGCTTATCAGACGAGTAGCCGACACATATTTCGGAGCGGAAATAAATCTTACCATATAATGAAATTAAAAACTTTACTATCATTCTCATTTTTTGTAGCCATGTGCCTTACATCTTGCGGAGATGATTGCCCGATAATCTCCGAAGATGACATTATTAACTCCGGCGCAGAAGATCCGGAAGAAACGCCTCAACCGGAGCCTGAAGAAAACTCCGGGCGAAGTTCCGACCTCGTTATTGCCGAGATTTTTTTCTCCGGCACTCTCCAGACCTCAGGAAATCAGTATTTAGGAGATGACTATATAAAGCTTTATAATAATTCTGATAAAGTCGTTTACGCCGATGGCCTTACTGTCTTTGAAAGTAAATTCACAACTACCGATAAGTATGTATATTCGCCCGACATAATGGAAGAGGCCGTCACCGTTCATGCTCTCTATACCATTCCCGGCTCCGGCCACGATCATCCCGTCGCTCCCGGACAATTTCTGCTGATTGCTGATACAGGAATTGACCATAGAGCCGTAAACCCTAATTCATTCGATCTTTCAAAAGCTGATTACGAATGGTATGACGTTTCATCCTCTCCCTCAAACCTCGATATTGACGGACCGGAAGTCCCAAATCTTGACAAATGGTATTGCTACACCCAATCCTTCTTCATGCTTCATAACCGTGGCTTCAAAGCATACGGAATCGCCCGAATACCGGTGGATAAGGAGGAATATCTTAAGGATTATTATTACTCATACGATTATACTATGGTTCTTCCGGCCGGGACGTTCCCGATGAGCCAATCGGCTTACAGGCTCCCTAACGAATGGATAGTGGATATAGTGAACTGTTCGGTGGCAGCAAAATATGTCTGGAATGTATGTGCTCCCTCTCTCGATGCCGGTTGGACTCATTGTGGAGAAATAGACAAGGATAAGAATCGATACTTCCGAAGCGTGCGTCGTAAACTTCTTGGATTTGATAAAAATGGAATTATGATTCTTCAAGACACTAACAACTCAACGGAAGACTTCAATCCCGACTGTATCCCATCAGAAATCGAACTTCAGGGAACGGCAATTGATGCAGCCGGAAACAAAGCCACACGAATCACTTATGACGGTATTATTGAAAAGAAATAATTTTCGAATATCATTTTTTTTGCTATTGACTTTAATGGCAAAATTATCCGGATTCTCACATTGCTGCCCGGACACGGCTGCCATGCTGGGTGCATTATCAGGCGTTCCCGAGTTTAAAATAGCATATAGTCTGCCTTCCACAATACAATACCGCTTACCTTTTTCCTTAAATAACATTTCCATTTCTTTTCACAATGAAGACTGTAAAAAACTTTATGTCTCGGAATCAGGAAATATTGATAAAGGAGAATTCTTCGGCCGTATAAACGCTGATGCTTTTATTAAATATAGATCATCAACACTTTGGGGAAACTTTCACTATGATAACGGACTCCAAAGAGAAGTGCGCTGGTCTGAAAGTTCCGATCTTCGGATGGTTTATCCTTATATCACGGCGGATGCTGTTGGAGGAGATATCCGATTTGAGAGATATTGCTTCTCCGGGGGCTACGCCGATAATCATGACGGTTGGGAATGGGGTGCTGAAATTGCATATAATGCCGGGCAATACTATCGTAATGTCGATCCAAGGCCAAAAAATATAACCGGACTACTGAGAATAAATGCCGGTGTCGGCCGACACCTTTCCGGGCCATACAGTGTTGCGGTAGGTTTGGAATACGATAGATATACTCAAAGCAACGATATAACATTTGTTAGCGAAATGGGTGAATCAAAGATATATCAACTCACCGGACTCGGAACACATTATACACGTTTTGACGGTAACGGGCATTCAGCTCATTTCGGAGGAAATGCTATTAACGGAAAAATTGCATTGGTTCCGGGAGAAAATAAAGGACTGACCGGTGGAGCGGAGTATACGTATTATAAATTCACTAAAGTTCTTGATGATCTCAACAAACTGCCATTAGCGTGTGCGACTGAGAACTCATTTAGTTGTGAGATTGGATGGAAAGGAGTTCCCGATCTCGCTGACTTGATCTCTAAGAGCGGTGTAAACTCAAATAGTGTTTCCGGATTTTTCTCAATGTCTAAAAGAACAGGAAACGAGAATCTGTTTGGAGATCCCGCCTCTTCAATCTATCCCAAGACCGGCACTAAAGAGGCCTATCATGCAACATATAAGACAGTCGGACTAAGAGGATTCTGGCAACGTAGCTTCGGGCTATCCAAATCCATTAAAGTGGAGGCTGAAATTTCCGAAAGCCGCTTTCATGAAAACCATCTGGATCCCGTAAGATTCCGGACAGTAAGAATATTCAATCTTGAAGGGGCCATATCCGGAAGTTTTAATCTTCCTGCGCGTATCAACCTTCGTATGAAAATATATGGCGGATGGGCCGATCCATACCGATCGACTTACTACCGGGGTAAAAAAGATGAGAAGAATGATGAGTTACCCACTGATGCCTTTCTAATAAGAATAGAAAATCAGCAGCTGCATCAGGCCATCGGTGGCACGGAACTCACAATCCTTCGGCCTCTTTCCTCTAAATTCACTCTATCTTTATCCGGTGGATATACTCTCCATTATTATTGTAATGGAAATCGACTTCAAGAATGGCACTTTAACGCAGCTGTGATTTTTTAACCTTCCCAACTGAAAATTATTAATATATTATGAATAAAATTTTTAAAACCGGCATGCTCTGCTTTGCCGCATCCGTTGCGGTGATGGCTTCAGCAAAAAATCCCATTCCGCAGGATCCCGATCTGATCCGCGATACACTTCCAAACGGGCTGACTTATTATATCCGCCACAATGAATCGCCGAAAGGTCTGGCAGATTTCTTTATTGCGCAGAAAGTAGGATCTGTGAATGAAGAAGAAAATCAACGAGGTCTTGCACATTTTCTCGAACATCTATGTTTCAACGGTACCGAACACTTCCCCGGAAACTCGCTGATATCTTATCTTGAAAGTATCGGGGTCAAATTCGGCGCAAATCTAAATGCCTACACATCGACCGACGAAACTGTCTATAATATCTGCGAAGTTCCTGCTTTACATGAAACCACCCTCGACTCCTGTCTGCTCATTCTTCGCGACTGGAGCTGTGGACTCACCCTCGACCCGCGCGAAATAGATAAGGAAAGAGGCGTGGTAAAAGGAGAATGGCGCCAACGTAACGGTAATGCCGCCACTCGGCTGCTTGAAAAATCATTGCCCGCACTTTATTCCGGCTCTCGCTATGGAGAAAGAATGCCTATTGGTAAGATGGAAGTGATTGATTCTTTCGAATATCAGGATCTTCGCGACTACTATGAGAAATGGTATCGTCCCGAAAATCAGGCCATAATTGTGGTAGGAGATATCGATCCCAAACTAATACAGAAGAAAATTATATCTCTTTTCGGCGCCATCCCCCGGTCGGAAAAGTCTGCCAAGTCTCCGGTTTATAATGTCCCGGATAATGAGAATCTGATTGTAAGCGTGCAGACAGATCCGGAACAACAGAACACCATGTTGCAGCTTTATATCAAACATCCTGACTTGACCACCCTCGATAAAGCTACTATCGACGGTCTTCGCGAACGATATATCGGAGAAATTGCCGCAGCTATGCTGGCGGAACGCTTCGACGATCTTGAACAAGACCCCGAAGCTCCATTCTCAAATCTCGGCACCGGAGACACAAAGTTCCTCCTTTCGCGCGAACCCAGAGCGTGGGTGGTTCGGGCCACGGCTCGTCAGGGAAAGGAAAATGAATGTATTAAAGTCTTTGCTCAAGAAATTGCCCGAGCCGCCCGCCATGGTTTTACACAAACAGAACTTGACCGCGCAAAACTCGATTTCAAGGCGAATCTTGATTCAAGGTTTGTAAACCGTGACAAAATAGATAATACGCCGTATGCTCGCCGATACGTCAAACATTTTCTCGAAGGGGGCTCAATACCTGCGGAAGAACCATATTACAAAATGATGAAAGGCGTCATGGCGTCTGTAAAACTTGATGACATAAATGCATGGTTCGCGACTTTAGCCGGAAATAACACCAGAAATCATATTATATCGGCCTATCTTCCTGCCGGCACAGAGGGTGTGACAAACGAATCGCTTGCATCTGCTTTTCTCTCTGTAGACCCCTCAGCCCTCGAGCCGTATAAAGATATGGCTGAGCTTGCCCCCCTGCTTGGCGAACTTCCTTCGCGCGGGAGAGTTGTCGGCGAGGAAACTATAGAAAAATTCAATGCAAAGAAATGGACGCTTTCCAACGGAGCTAAAGTATATATCCATAAAAATACCGACAAACCGGATAAGATCCTCATTCAGGCATATAGCCCCGGAGGAATCTCACAGCATTATGATCCGGCAAGGGCTGCCGACTATCTTGTAATCAACGATTTGCTTGCCGTATCAGGTTTTGGAAATAACACATCTTCCGATCTACGGAAACATCTCGTGGGGAAAAAGGCCGAGGTTAAGCTGGCAGTAGAGGAGATGGAAGATCAGATTGCTGTCTCGACTTCACCCGATGATCTTGAAACTGCATTGATGATGATACATCTAAAAACGACATCATTACGCAAAGATGATAAGGCGTTTGCAGCATTCCTGGCAAATCAAAAAATGAAACTCTCCAGCCACACTTCTAATCCTACTTTCGAGATGGGAGACTCCATTCATGCCAATGTATATGCTCATCATCCCCTCGGCAAAAAGCTTCAACTTAATGATATTGATAAAATTAATTACGACTCTGTGATTAGCATCGGGCGTCGGCGCTTCGCCGATATGTCGGATTTCTCATTTTTCATTTCCGGAAATATCAATGAAGATTCTCTTCGAAATCTTATAGAAATATATATCGCTTCTCTTCCGGGAAACGGGAAACCGGAAAAACCGAAAGATATAGGATACAGATATGCGGAGGGAAATCAAACCAAAATCTTCTCAAGACCGATGGAGACCCCGGCCTCAATCACTTATTCTCTCTATACCGGCGATGCCCCTTATGATCTTGCTACGCTTATTAAGTCGAGAGCGTTAGGCAGAATCATATCTGATAAACTGCGTGAAGATCTTCGTGAAGATAAAGGTTGGACCTACGGAGTGCGCACCCACATAGGTCTGAATCCCGGTATGAACGGAGATGATTCGCCAAAATTCCTTATGCCTGTCTATATACGGGTTGAGCCGGGGAAAGAGGAGGAATGTCTGGAAATAGTCGGACGCACTGTCAGCAATCTCTCCAATTCCGGATTTATTACCCCCACTGAAGTTTCCAATGCACGGGAATATATGCTTAAGAATGCTGATGACAGGGAAACAGACAACGGATACTGGAATTCAATAATGCATGCGTACGATAAATTCGGAGAGGATATGCACACGGATTTCGAGAAAGAAGTGAAAGCTCTTTCGCCCGAACTCTTATCAGAATTCGCAGATAAACTCTTTAAGACTGCAAATCTGACACGATTGGTTATGAAACCGGAATAGACAGCTCCGGAAACGACTATACGACATAAAAATTACGGACGGCACGCTATGAGTACGTCCGTAATTTTTTTGTATATTTGTAAAAAAATTCAGACTATCGATATAATTATGCTCCCTGAAGGATTTATCGGAAATATGAACTCCATTTTAGGGGAGTCAGCAACCGACTTATTTGAGGCTCTGGAAAAAAAACCGGAGGTATCTATTAAGCTCAACAGCCGAAAACTCGCGGATGCTGATTCCACCGGATATCAGGGCCTATCTTCCGTACCTTGGTGCGACAACGGATATTATCTTCCGGAGCGACCCGTCTTCACTCTGAATCCTCTGATGCATGCCGGAGCATTTTACGTCCAGGATGCGTCTTCAATGATATATGAGACGATTGCCCGAAAAATACTCCCTATGGCCACCGACACAGGATTCCCACTTCGTGTGCTCGACCTATGTGCAGCGCCGGGAGGGAAAACCACATCTCTGATCAATGCCCTTCCCGACGGAACACTTGTAGTGGCCAATGAGATAATGCCGAAACGTGCTGCCGTTTTACGTGAGAACCTTATTAAATGGGGTTATCCTGATTTTATCGTCACCAATGCTCCGACAGCTGCATTCACCCGTTTTGCCGAGAGTTTCGACATTGTGGCCGTTGATGCGCCATGTTCCGGCGAAGGGATGATGAGAAAAGAGGAAGAAGCAGCGCTTCAATGGAGTCCGGGATTGATCGAAAGTTGTGCTTCCCTACAACGCGAAATACTCCACAACGCATTCAAAGTGCTCAAACCCGGCGGTTTTCTCATCTATTCGACCTGCACGTTCAACCGTCAGGAAAATGAAGATAATGTCGCCATGCTTGTTGAAAAACTTGGTATGCAGCCGCTCGACCTTGGGCTTGCCGGAGAATTCGGAATAGGAGAAGCCATCGGCTCCCCCTATCCGGCCCTTAGATTCATGCCTCACATCACACGCGGAGAAGGTCTGTTTGTGGCCGTTCTGCGTAAAGAAGGAGATTTTCCTCCGGCATCTCGTAAAAAAATCACGGCAGATGCGCTGTCCAAATATATAAAAATCATAGCAGATGGAATTCCGGAAACAATTACAAAGGGACGCGATATAATTCCGGCACCCGAATATGTCTTCTCTGTTAATGCCGATCTAAGCTCTTTCGAAAGTTTTGAAGCTGATGAAGAGACGGCAATCCGGTTTCTGCGCCATGAAGCATTGCAATTACCTTCAGGATTTGGTAAAGGAATAGTAACCGTGAGATACCGGGGAATTCCGCTTGGATTTGTTAAAAATCTGGGGAACAGGGCTAATAATCTGTATCCGCAGGAATGGAGAATACGAAACCTATGAAACAACAGTTAAATCATGATATTTTCCCCGTCACGGGGATGATGTGTGCCGTTTGTGCCGGCACCGTTAAAAATACACTTTCAGCAATTGACGGCATTAGAGAAGCAGATGTTAATTTTGCGACAGCCACCGCTACAATTGATTGGGATTCCACGCTTACTTCTCCCAAGCAGATGGCAGAAGCCGTTAAAAAAGCGGGATATGAGATGATAATCGAGGAAACCGAGGCTAAAGCTCTTGAAAAGAAGGAACAACAAGAAGCGGCCCTATATAAAAGTCTGAAACGTAAAGTGGCAGTTGCATGGATTATTACCCTCCCGATGATGGGGCTATGTATGAGCCACATACACTTTGCAGCAGACGCCTGGATTTATATGGCTTTGACTCTTGTTGTGATGTTATATTGCGGACGGCAATTCTATATACGCGGTTTTCATGCAATGTTCACAAAGAATCCTACAATGGATAGCCTCGTAGCCATATCCACAATTGCCAGTTTTTTCTTTAGTCTCTTCAACACGGTCTTCCCCGATTTCCTCGTTGAAAGAGGGATGAATTCCGATCTCTATTATGAGGGGGCGGCAATGATTATCGCATTCGTTCTTACCGGCAAGCTGATGGAAGCTCGGTCGCGCCATGCAACCGGCATGGCTCTGCGGCATCTGATGGATCTCCAGCCCTCCGAAGCAATGATGCTCAAAGAGGATGGCAAATATGAAACTGTTCCAATTGCAGCCATTCGCCCGGGCGACAGAGTAATGATCCGTCCCGGCGAAAAAATTCCCGTGGATGGAGTGGTGATCAGCGGTGTTTCCGCAGTTGATGAAAGTATGCTCACAGGAGAGCCGGAAAAGGTTGAGAAAACAAGCGGTGATAACGTGACAGCAGGAACTGTAAACGGTAATGGATCTTTTGTAACCGAGGCACGCAAAGTTGGAGCGGATACGGAACTGTCGAGAATAATCCGGGCCGTTCGTGAGGCACAAGGCTCGAAGGCCCCTATCCAGAAACTGGTAGATAAAGTAGCCGCCGTGTGTGTACCCTCTGTAATTGTAATTGCCCTCATCACTTTCTGCGCGTGGGTGGCACAAGGCCAATCTTATCTCCCGGTAGCGATCGTCACGTCAATTTCCGTACTGGTGATCGCTTGTCCTTGTGCTTTGGGATTAGCTACACCGACAGCTATTATGGTTGCTGTAGGGCGAGGAGCTAAAGCCGGGATACTCGTTAAAGATGCCGGAGCGCTCGAACAACTGGCCGCGATAAAATCTCTGGCCATAGATAAAACGGGAACGCTGACAGAAGGAGAACCGCGAGTATCCGACATACTCTTCCCCGATGATTATGATGAGGAAAGGAAGAACCGTATTCTTGCAATGGTATATGGTGCCGAGATAAAAAGCATTCATCCTCTGGCAGAGGCTTTATGTGCCAAAATTAAGGATATGGGCATAGCTCCCATGGTTCCCGACCAATACGAATATATTCCCGGAAAAGGAATTTCATGCTCTTTCAGTGGAAAAATTTTTACATCGGGGGCTCCCGATTCCACTCCCGATGAGAATCAGGCCTTCGGAAATAAAGTTAAAGAGTGGCTTGCAAATGGGGATGGAGTGGTTATAGCAAGGTTTGAAAAACGTCCCGCTGTGGCCTTCCGAATAAACGACAGCCTGCGGACTGATGCGGTTGAGGTAATAAAAGAACTCAAAAACCTTGGCGTTAAAACAGTTCTTCTCACAGGCGACAAATATGCCACAGCTCGTAAAATAGCCGACATGGCCGGTATAGAAGATATAAAGGCTGAAATGTTGCCTTCAGATAAACAGCGAATAGTAGCCGAGTTAAAAAAAGAGGATGGTCCTGTAGCAATGGCCGGAGATGGAATCAATGATTCTCAAGCGCTTGCCGAGGCAGATGTGGCGGTTGCAATGGGAAGCGGGTCGGATATCGCAATAGATGTAGCGCAAGTCACCCTCTCATCCGGAAAGCTTAAGACTCTTCCCGAAGCCATACGTCTTTCAAAAGCTACAAAACGAATTATATACGAAAACCTGTTTTGGGCATTTATATATAATATAATCGGTATTCCTTTAGCTGCCGGCGCCCTATACGGCGTCGGGTTCCTCCTCAACCCTATGTTTGCATCGGCAGCTATGGCGTTATCATCTGTATGCGTAGTTACAAACTCTCTGCGCCTTAACAAGATAAAGATTTAAACTATATACAAAATAAGTCATTTAAGTTATGAAATTTAAAACGAATGCAAAATGCGGCGGATGCAAAACTGCAATTATGAATGCAGTTCAGAGCCGTTTCCCTGATATGGAATGGTCGCTTGATCTTGAAAACACCGATAAAGTACTTGAATGTCACGGTATTCCTGAAGATGCAGAGAAAGCTGCACAGATTGAGAAAACGATCGAGGAGACCGGCTTCAAAGGATCCTGGATTCGTGAATGATCCAACTAAAAATGATGATGCCGACTGGCAAAGCCGGACTCTTCGTCTTATAGGTCCGAAAGCGGTTGAGAAACTTTCGGCAGCCCGGGTGCTTGTCGTAGGAGTCGGAGGGGTTGGAGGTTATGCCGCCGAAATATTGGCACGTACCGGTGTCGGGCATCTGGCCCTTTTAGACAATGATGATGTGGCCCCATCGAATATCAACCGTCAGTTAATAGCCCTGCACTCTTCTGTAGGAATTTCAAAAGTCGACCTGTTTGCAAAAAGATTCCGCGAAATCAATCCGGATATCACGGTTGAAACTTTGCGAATTTTCCTCACCCCGGAGAATGTCTCGGAAATTCTTGACGGAAGATATGACTATGTTATTGATGCAATCGATACAGTAGCTCCCAAAACGGCCCTTTTGCTGGAATGCCTGCACCGTAAGATTCCGGTAATTTCATCTATGGGTGCCGGAGGAAGAATAGATCCGACAAAGATCGGATATTTCGATATTTCGGAAACCCGGGAAGACGGGCTGGCGCGCGCTGTAAGACAACGTTTGAAAAAAGCCGGAGTCCGCCATGGACTGCAAGTGGTGGCAAGTACGGAACCTCCCGGCAGGAATTCGGTAATCATGCTTGACAGTCCCAATAAACGTAGTTCTTTCGGCACTATAGCGTCCATTCCGGCCATATTCGGAATTCTTCTTGCCAATCAAGTAATTCTTAAACTTTCTGCTTTAAAATAGAAGCCTGTATGATAGAGCTCTCGAATATATGCAAATCGTACGACTCCCTAACGGTTCTTAACGACATATCCCTCAGTATAGAAGACAATCGTATAGTGACGATTGTTGGTCCAAGCGGTGCCGGCAAAACTACACTGCTCCAGATTGCCGGCTCTCTCGATAAGCCGGATAGTGGCCGAGTGCTTTATGACGGTCAGGATATCTTCTGCATGAAAGATAGACAGCTTTCACTATTCCGTAACGCCAATATCGGGTTTATCTTTCAGTTTCACCAACTTCTGCCGGAATTTACTGCACAAGAGAATGTTGCTCTCCCGGCCATGATCGGAGGTATGTCGAAAAATAAAGCTATGATAGAAGCCGGGAATTTACTTGATATGCTTGGGTTGGCAGAACGTCTGACGCACAAACCGGCACAGCTTTCGGGAGGAGAACGCCAACGTGCGGCCATTGCCCGCGCACTTATCAATAAGCCCGCGGTGGTGTTTGCCGATGAACCCACCGGAAGTCTCGACTCCCGCAACCGGGATGAGATCCGAGCCATAATCGCCGGTCTCCGCGAGCGACTTAATCAAACCTTTGTTATAGTCACTCATGACCCGACCATGACCGAGATTGCCGACAGTGTGGTCAGCATGGCCGACGGACGCATCGTATCTGTCGACAACCGTGTCTGTTTGTCGGAAGAAATGCCGGAAGTGTAACACGTCTTGCAGGATAGGAGAATTTTTGCTAATTTTGCCTATATAAACCGATTATACGTAAATCAAATATACAATCAGAAAATTATAATTGTAAATGGAAAATAAAGAAAATCAGAATCAGCTTCAGATTCAGCTCCGTCCCGAAGTAGCCGACGGCAAATATTCAAATCTTGCCATGATCGGACACGGTCCTAACGAATTCCTCATCGACTTCATATTCGCGGCTCCCGGAATGCCTCAGGCTCCCGTTGTCAGCCGTGTAATGATGACTCCGGAAAACGCCAAACAGCTCCTTTTCGCTCTTACTGACAACATTCAGAAATATGAAAAACAGTTTGGCGAAATCGTACCGCGAAATGCTAAGAAATCAGGTATCGGCAACAACTGATATGGAGCATAATCTCTGTCTGTATAATTCGCTGACACGAACCAAACAGCTCTTCCGTCCCATTCATGAAGGGCTTGTCGGAATGTATGTCTGCGGCCCTACGGTATATGGCGACGCTCACCTCGGTCATGCACGCCCGGCCATAACATTTGACATTCTCTTCAGATATCTCCGTCATCTCGGCTATAAAGTCAGATATGTAAGAAATATCACGGACGTTGGCCATCTCGAACATGATGCCGATTCCGGAGAAGACAAAGTGGCAAAAAAAGCAAGACTCGAACAGCTTGAACCAATGGAAGTGGTGCAGATGTACCTCAACCGCTATCACCATGATATGGAAGCTCTCAATGTGCTTCCTCCAAGTATAGAGCCTCACGCGTCCGGCCATATCATCGAACAAATAGAATATATCAAAAAGATTCTTGAAGCCGGCTATGCTTACGAAAGCGAGGGATCTGTATATTTCGATGTCGAGAAATATAACCGCGATCATAACTACGGTAAACTCTCCGGACGTAATATCGAGGAGATGATCAATACCACACGTGCTCTCGACGGACAGGAAGAGAAACACAATCCCATTGATTTCGCACTTTGGAAAAAAGCCTCCCCCGAGCATATCATGCATTGGCCTTCTCCCTGGAGTGAAGGTTTTCCCGGTTGGCATCTCGAATGCTCTACAATGGGACAGAAATATCTCGGTGAACGTTTCGACATACACGGAGGAGGACTCGATCTGATGTTTCCCCATCATGAATGCGAGATAGCTCAGAGTGTGGCCGCACAAGGACATGAAGCCGTAAACTATTGGATGCATAACAATATGATTACCATCCAAGGTAAGAAAATGGGCAAATCGTATGGCAACTTCATCACCCTCGAACAATTCTTTCAGGGAAGCCATCCGCTGCTCACACAGGCTTACTCCCCAATGGTGATACGCTTCTTTATTCTCATGGCTCAATATCGAAGCACGGTTGATTTTTCTAACGAAGCTCTGCAAGCGGCGGAAAAAGCTCTCCAAAAAATGCTCGATATTTACAGGAGATTGCAGAATCTTATGCCGGCAGAAAAATCTACTGTTGAAGTGCCGGATTTCCTCACACAGTGTTATGAAGCGATGGACGATGATCTTAATACGCCTATCGTGATCGCAACTCTTTTCGAGGCCGGAAAGATTATTAATTCCGCTGCCGACGGATCAATAAAACTAAATGCTGAAGATCTTGCGAAACTGCGCCATCTGTTTGATGTGATGCTTGTGGATATTCTCGGTGTAAAAACCGGTAATGAGGATGCCGGGACCGACATGAAACCTTTTGAGGGCGCTATGGAACTCCTCATGGATATCCGTAAAAACGCAAAAGAACAGAAAGATTGGACAACTTCCGATCTTATCCGTAATAAACTCTCTGAACTCGGATTCAATATTAAGGATACGAAAACGGGAGTGGAATGGTCAATTAAATAAAAACCGATAAGTGTGCTCATTATAAAATGCCGGAGGCCCTCCCCCTGAACTATGGGAACAGCCTCCGGCATTTCTATTTTTCCACCATTCGTTCCACCCAATTATAGGATCTCCCACTGTTATTATGTATTATGCTCGAAGCAAAAACGATTAAAGCCTGGCTTCCCGCCATTTTTCTCGCGATTTTAGCCCTTGTCCTATCTTTGCTGACGTTTTGGACAGGCGATGACGTAGCCTACCGGTATATCATGCTTCCGAATGGAGAAGAAGGGCGCGCAATAGTCACCCCGGCAGATATAATTACATCGCAGACCAACCATTATTCCGCTCATAACGGGCGGTTCTTTTGCCATGTGCTTGTTCAGTTTTTTTGTGGGATAGCAGGGAAAACCTGGTTCTCCGTACTTAATGCACTTGTATATCTTGTCTATCCTCTCCTGCTCATAAAGCTTTCCGGAAGAGGTTACAATTTTCAGACCTCATCATCAGCAACGCTCCTGCTAATATTCCTGATTTTCCCTTTGGAGATGCGCCCATCACTCCAGATTAATTATATGTGGATGGGGCTGCTTAATCTGATATGGCTATATTGGTTTTTCCAAAATAACCATCGGCCCCTTAGAGGTTTCAGCGGTTTAATCCGATTGACAGGTGTGATTATATTCAGCTTTCTGGCCGGAGAAAGTCATGAGCTGATAGTAGCTCCGATAGGCGGAGCCCTTCTTATCTATGCCATTATAAAACGTTTCAGATTTTCAATCTCTCAATGGGTTGCAGGAATCATATATGCCTGCGGAGCCCTGATCCTTATTCTGGCCCCGGGAAATTTTCACCGGTTATCGGAAATAGGGGCCTCGTCCGGAACAGCACAGATTATCGAAAGCATACTACCCGGATTAGTCATTCCGGTTATCTTTGCAATTACTGCAATAGCCTCCCCCCTGCGTAAAATCAGAAAAATCAGGCTCCCGCTTTCAATATGGGGATTAGTCATAGCAATCAGTCTTGTCTTTTGTATTCTAATGAAATTCTCTTCCGGAGCCCGGATGCTCACATTCATAAACCTTTTTCTGATTATTGCTATCGCGTCTATGCTCCGTAAAGGATGCTTTACTAAGATTCCGGCAATATGTCTAACAATTCTGGCCATATCACTCTTAGCTGTGAAGGTATATGATATCTGCATGAAAGCCGAGAAATATTCAATGATCAGCTCGCGCTATTTAAAATCTGCTGACGGGGTTACGGTCATTCCCGACCGCTACTATTTCTATGATATGCGTACGATGAATGCTGCGAAAGATTATTGGACTCGTCACGACGACGGAACAGCCGGTGCGCCCATTACGATTCTTCCGGAAAGCATTGCCAACATTGAAAATCCGGAAAACTCGAGGAAATATAAAAATCTTGTCATCAAGATTTCTGATCAGGCGTGGTATATAAAGTTGTCTAAGGATAATCAGCCGAAATACCGGATAAGGAAATGGGTTAAACCGGTATTCCTTGGAAAGGAATTGGCCTCTCGCCCGCTTATCCCGGAAGAAAATGAGGATATCATCGTTTCATCAACTCCGCAGTCGGTGTCGATGATATACTATAACGACCGCCCGTATTTACAAGCTGAAATAGAACGCATATCTCCATAAATTTTGAATAATTGCTTATACTTATTATATTTGCATTACTTATAATAACAGCTCGAAACAACGATTATATCGTTCTGATTTTGTAAGCGAAGTATCATAAAAACTCTTAAAAGCTCAAGTTTCTTCAATCCTACCATTTATGAAGCGAACACTACTTCCCGTTTTTATTATTGCCGGCATTCTCCATGCCAATGCAGAATTCAGAGTAACCGACATGAAAATATCGGGACTCGAAAACCCACTTGGAATCGACATACAGAATCCCACATTCAGCTGGAAAGTAAAAAGCGATGAACGCGACTTTTCCCAGAAAGCTTATAGAATTACGGTAACTGACACAAAAGGAAACAAAGTCTGGGATTCCGGGAAAGTAAGGTCTGCCCTCCAGAATAATATTGAATATACCGGCACACCTCTCTCATCCAGACAACCTTATACATGGGAACTGAGTGTTTATGACCGACATAATGAGCAATCAGACGCCACAAGCGTATTCGAAACTGCTTTTATGACTCCCGAAGACTGGAGTGCATCGTGGATTGAAGCAGACCTTGGAGATAAAAAAACACTCTGCACAGTGCCATATTTCGGCAAAAGCTTTTCGATTCCTGAAGGAAAGGAAATACAACGAGCACGCCTTTATGCCTCCGCATTAGGAGTGTTTACTGTCAAGATCAATGGCTCGCCGGTTACGGAAAACCGTATGGAACCGGGAGAGACTGAATTTGGAGAAAATGTGCTCTACAGCACCTACGATGTCACTCCCCTGCTAAAGTCAGGAAAAAATGCTATACTGGCACAAGTGGCGGGAGGATTGTTCAACGTTACCCCTGTCGAAGGAAGGTATAGCAAAGGAGAAATTCAAAATCGTGGAAACAGCAGTTTACTTGGCGAATTGCTTATTGAATACACCGACGGAACATCTGATCTCATCATAACCGACGACAGCTGGCGTTGCGCCCCTTCCCCTACATTAGGAAGTAATTGGTGGGGTGGAGAAGATTACGATGCGCGTCTTTACGATCCGGTGGTGGAAAAAGCTGATTTTGATTTTGCAGGATGGAATAATGTCAAAGCGATCACACCTCAGTTTGAGTATCCGCATGTAAAAAAGAAATTCACACATCCCGGCAAATTGAAATCACGTTTTCACGAGCCTCTTCGCGTGGTGGAAACCTGGCAGGCTGTCGATTCATGGCCTCTGCCTAACGGCGATTACATTGTAGATTTCGGACGCAACTACGCCGGTTCATACAAAGTTAAAATGAAAGGACGCAAGGGACAGAAACTCACCATGAGAGAATTCGAATGTCTTGATACAACCGGATATGGACGCATCGACTACTGGTATACGGGCCCCGGTATTGTCCATGATGAATATACTTTCGCTCACGATGGTGTTGAAGAGACCTGGGGGCCTGAATTCATGTATCATGGCTTCCGTTATATGCAGATAAGCGGTCTTGACTCTCTGCCCGATCCGAAAGCCTTTACCGCAGAACGAATACGCTCGAATATAGATCAGACAGGCTCATTTGAATCCGGTAACAAACTGCTGAACGACATACACGTTTTATGTCGCGACGCAATTCAGAGCCAACTCTATAACACGGTCACCGACTGTCCTCAACGTGAAAAGCTCGGTTGGCTCGATGTGCCCCAGATGATGTATAACTCCCTTTGTTATAATTACGATATGACCACGTTCTGGAATAAAGTGGTTATGGATTGTTTCGATGCACAGGGAGAGAACGGGTTCGTGCCAAGTACAGCTCCCTGGTATATGGATGTTTACCGCGACGATCCTAACTGGGGAGGAACGGCGATTCTCGTGCCTTACAACAGCCTTATAACATACGGCGACATTTCTTTGATAAAACGTTTCTATCCCCGGATGAAACGTCTGATAGAATATTATTCCACTCATCTTAAGGATGGGATTATGGAAAACTACAGTGTCCTCTCCGATTGGGGCCAAAGTTCATGTCAGCTGGAAAAAGAGATACCTACAGAATTTACCATCACCACAACATATTATCACCTCCTGAACGGTATGGCAAAAATGGCAGACATGCTGGGAAAACCGGATGAGGCTGCCGATTATACGGCACGAGCCAAAGAAGTGAAGACGGCCTTCAACAACCGATTCCTTAAGGAAGGAAACGTGTATAACAACGGTAATCAGGCGGAATATGGAATGGCTCTTTATTATGGACTTGTGGATGAAGACAAAGAGAAAGAGGTGGCGGCAAAACTTGCAGAGAAAGTCAAAGCCGACAACTACAGAATTCGAACCGGTGAGATCGGCTTGAAACCTGTGCTGATGTCGCTCGCTAAATATGGTTATAACGATGTGGTCTATGAGATGGCAAATCAGACTGATTATCCAAGCTATGGATTCTGGGTTATGAACGGATGCACGACAACTCCGGAATACTGGGATCTCACCCGTGCCGATAATTCCCAGAACCATTGCATGATGGATCATATTGAAGAATGGTACTACAGCGAACTTGGAGGCATTAAAAACCGGGGAATAGCATTTGATAATTTTGAAATTTCTCCATGGATACCCGATGATCTTGATAATGTCAATGTTAAGACTGAGACTGTCTACGGCACTGTAAGGTCAGCATGGAAAAAGAATACAGATAAAGGTTATGATTTTGAATTCAGCGTCCCCGCTAATTCAACAGCGACTATAAAAGTGCCTTTAAAGGATGGCAAAAAAACTGTTACCGAGAATGGCAAACCGCTTCGTAAAGGGAAAAACGGAATAAGAGATCTTAAATATTCCGATACAGAAGCCGTAATTACCGTTGGCTCGGGAGATTATAATTTCGCTATCTGATCCTTATTTTTCCATGACTGATAAGATAACTGTTATCGTCCCGGTATATAACCGTTGCAATCTGGTAGGAAGATGCCTTGATAGCATTCTTGGCCAGACCCTAAGGCCTGTTACGCTCATAATTGTAGACAATGGGTCGGACGATGGCACACCGGAAGTTGTCAGTAAATGGATCAAGCATAATACTTCTGAAAATTTCTCCGCCACGCTTCTCCACGAAAATAAAAGAGGAGCGTGTGCGGCCAGAAACCGTGGCCTTGCTGAAGTCAAGACTCCGCTTGTATGCTTCTTTGATTCCGATGATGTAATGTTGCCGGATCTTCTGGAAAAAGCCGTGGCTGAGTTTGAAAAAGACCC
The DNA here is from genome assembly GCA_964581685.1 of uncultured Sangeribacter sp. Lineage (GTDB taxonomy): Bacteria > Bacteroidota > Bacteroidia > Bacteroidales > Muribaculaceae > Lepagella. Next base: position 41,267 of record CAZOPN010000003.1, read on the forward strand.
TGAGCTTGAGCTCCTTTTCTGGCGCAGTGAAGTTATTAAAGCCAACGGCAAGGCAAAACCGAAACGTTTTTCAACAAAAAATATCTGGAAACGTCATCTTTACAACGGATTGCTGGCTACCCAGAATTTCATGATTACAACCGAACTGGCCCGCAGAGCCGGAGGCTGGGATGAAACCCTTCCGGCATGGAACGACTGGGAATTCGGTGTACGTCTGCTCCTCAATGCCAATCATATAAAAGGCATTCCGTATATCTTAGCTCGCATATATCCACAAAAAATATCAATCACAGGAGAAAAATTCAGCGAAAACATCGGTAAATGGGAACTCTCTCTCAATGCCGTGGAAAAAGATATTACGGCTGTGGAAAATATATCTGAAAAGAAAAGAAAAAGACTCCTCGATATGGTGTTCTACCGCAAAATCATTCTCGCAGCCCTTTACCATAAAGAGGGAGACAGAAAGGCAGCGGTTGAGCTGAGGAAGAAAACCATGAAACATTGTGGATATCCCCCCCATGAACGACGTCTGCTTGATTTAATATATTATTACACAACGCTCGGAGGGAGAGCCGCTTATTTGCTCTGGAAATAATGAAACTGATCACACTGCTAATTCCTTGTCATAACGAGGATAAAAATATTCCGCATCTATATGATGAACTCAGCGCTTTTGCGAAGGCTTCATACGTCGTAAATATCGATGGACAGGAACAAAAACTTGACATGACCGATTTCAAATGGCAGTTTCTTTTTGTGAACGATGGCAGCCGTGACCGCACGGAAGAACTCCTTGCAGAGCTTTTTGCGAAAGATCCGGGAAGAGTGAAGGTAATCAACCTCTCACGCAATTTCGGCAAGGAAAACGCTTTGCTGGCCGGCATGGACTATTCGGATGGTGATGCCGTGGTGATATTGGATGCAGATCTTCAGGATCCGGTAAATGTTATCCCGGAGATGATCTATTGGTGGAAGAAAGGATACGACGATATATACGGCCGGCGAGCCGACAGAGGAAAGGAATCCCGCCTAAGGAAAACCCTTTCGATCTCTTTTTATAAAATTCTTCAGAAAACAACAGATATCGATACACTTCCCAACGTAGGGGATTTCAGACTCCTCGACCGACGCGCCGTACGTTCATTGATTTCCATGAGAGAATCCCAAAGATATACTAAAGGACTTTTCTGCTGGATCGGATATAATAAAAAAGAGGTGATATACCGCCGTCAGGACAGAGAAAACGGACAATCCTCCTATAACCTTATAAAGCTTATGAATCTCGCTATTGAAGGGATCACAAGCTATACCACCGCGCCCCTCAGAATATCGACAATTGTCGGGCTCATTGTTTCCCTTCTTGCTTTTGGATATTTGATTTTTATATTGATCAAGACTCTTGTATGGGGAGAGGTCGTAACAGGATTTCCGACTCTGATTTGTGTAATCTTATTTCTCGGCGGCATGCAATTGCTGGCTCTTGGAATTATTGGGGAATATATCGGACGAATCTTCAACGAAACAAAAGGCCGCCCTCCATACATCATTGATAATATACTTGAGAACAGCCCCGATAATTTATCACATTCAACGACATACCAGCATGAGCGAATTGATTCCCAAGACAGGAGATTATAAAAAATTGCTAAGTTATCAAAAGACGGATATTATATATCAAATAACGTTCGACTTTTGCAGCCGATTCCTGCGAAAAGGCGATCGCACAATCGATCAGATGGTTCAGGCCGCCCGTAGTGGCAAGCAGAATATTGTTGAGGGTTGTGCTGCTTCATCCACATCAGCTAAGACTGAAATAAAACTGATTAATGTGGCTAAAGCCAGTTTGAAAGAATTACTTGAAGATTATGAGGATTTTCTCAAGACGCGCAAAGCTCGCCAATGGGAAAAAGGAAGTCTCGAATATGAAACGATGCGTAGGCTTGGTCGAAAGCACAGCGACGCTAAATTTTATATGAATCTGATTGCAACCCGTCCACCTGAAACAATCGCCAATATAGCTATAATACTCCTGAACCAAGCCGACTATTTGCTTTTCAGGCAATTGGAAAGTTTGGAAAAGAATTTTATTAACAATGGAGGCTTTTCAGAAAGAATGGCTGCCGCAAGAAAAAAACAGAGAGGTTTTTAACCCCCCAAAGATCTAAAGACCCTAAAGACCCTAAAGCCCTTAAAGACCCTAAAGACCCTAAAGCCCTTAAAGACCCTAAAGACCCCAATAAAAAAAGTCGTGTAAGGAAATACTCTCCTTCACGACTTCTGTGATTTCTTCTGAGTGCCAGCTCTATTTGCGGCGCCGGCGAACAGACTTCGCGGCATTAGAATTCGGTGTCTTCGAGCTGCCGGAACTGCTTGATACTTTCGACTTCTTTGAAGAACGTTTCTTGGCCGTACGCTTCGAACGCGAAGATGTGGTCTTTTTCTCCGTCGAACTCTCAGACACTACCGTGCGGTCAGGAATTGTATCGCCGGCAGCAAGCGCTTTGGCAATCTCTTCCTCACGCTCTTTCTGTGCGAGATATTCCTCACGCGTCGGGACGTACATTCCTTTGCCATAATTGCGCAGACGATTGTCAATGCTATCCTGAGCACGTTTGAGATCATCCTCGTCGGGATACATCTGGGCCATCGAAAGGTTTTTCAGATTGCGTGTCTTGTAAATCTCGCCATCATACATTCCGAGATTAAAGTAATCATCAAGACTATACTGCGGCAGATTGTTATCGTCACTGAGAAAAACATACTGCTGTGCCAGATACGGCCGAAGAGCATCAAACTTTACCCAGAACATCGGATACTTAGCCTCGCCACCGAAATCACCCGAGCGGTTGAGCACAGGACATATAGCTTCGACACGAGTCTTCATACGGTTGCTTCGGCGATCAAATTCCCATTTCTCAAGGATATAATAGTTGAGCACCTGTCCCGTCGGGACATCAGCCTCCTCAATCACATATTTCGGATTCTTATCAGTCGAGCCTTTACCGGGAGAAGCATAAATGCCGAAACGGTCGAGCATCTCTCCGATTTTAATCTTATATTCATCCGTGAAAACCTCCCGTCCGTCGAGATATTCGTATGCCGGCAATTTGCCATCCACTACAAGCTCCAGAATAATTCTGAAAAGATTCTTCTGGCCGTCCACAACATCCTCCGGGAAATAAAGAGGCGTATTTGCATCCTTGGTGAGATCGAGCTGACGATAAATCTGGCGCATGTACGACAGATCGGCATCATGAGCCTCTTTCTGTTCGAAAAATCCCTGCATTCGATCGGTTACACCGGTCTCGGTCTTGGTCTTGTTTTTATCCTTCTCCGTGCGTTTACGAACCACACCACCGGATTCAACCTGTGCGAAAGCGGCAACCCCAACGGCAGCTAAAACAAACAACGGTAATATTTTACGATATATTTTCATTGCTAATCTCTTTTCTCTGTTATTTATCAGTTGAGCGCCACTTCCATCGGGGATATGTCGCGGGTGATTCCATCAGGCCCTTTGGCCTTTACATTTGAAATAAAGAAGCTCTTTCCTGTCTTCATACGTTTAAACTGTTCACGCTGACGAGCCGAAAAATGCGATCCGTCTGAAATTTCAGGAATAGCATTTCCCATCTGGTCGAAAAAGACAGTTGAGAATGAAACCACTGAGTAGGATACATTTAGAATCTCATCATCAATGGCCGCTCCGAGTCCTTCCGCATTCATAAGCTGAGCCTTGCTGATACGTTTCGGCGATCCCTTATAATGAATGGTATTGCCGGAACCGTCTTTTACTGCAAGATAAGGAGTAGGATCAGGAAGCTTGCGGACGCGGAACGTCATGGATCCAACCTGCTGGGTGCGACCTTCAAGCTGGGCACTGACAGTTATCACGGCCTCACTTCCAACCTTCCCCGGATGAGCAATCCACTGATCACCATTACGGGTTAGTGTCCCGTTAGTCATAGTGGCCTGTACGGCCGACATTGGAATTCCCGGAACAGATATGCTTATCGGGTTATTGATACCGGCATAAAGCACATTCATCATAGTCGGCGAAATCGTAGCCATAGGCTCTATCACCGTGTAAGAAGATTTGAACGGACGCTTGTCGATCGTGCCGTCACCACGCGAAACCTCGATATAACCGGTAAAGTCGTGAGTTCCGACCGATCCGGGCACAAATTCATACAAACCACGGTCGTTACCAAGTTTTGTACCGTTCACATAAATCGTAGGGCGCTGCGTGGTATCAATAGCGGCAAGAACAATATTTGCAGAATACTTTCCGCCTCTGATAATTGTATTTGAATTAGGGATAACGTATGCGTTGAGCTCATTCACACGCACATCGCCAATATCAACATTGGTTATCAGATTGCCGAGAGCCTCACCCTCAGCCTGACGTATGTCATTCTGGAGCTTGGTGAGAAGCGTCACGGCAGCTACCGCCGGCATATTCTCAAACATCTTCTGTTCCCAGCTCTGCAGACCGACACTGCCTCCCTGCTTACTTTTCGATTTAACCTGAGTCGAAAGCATGTCGGTTACAGCCTTACGCTTCTCCGCATCAGGAATTAGCTCAACGACATAAGAACGAAAAGCATCGATATCACCACGGAGTTGCGTTCCTCGCTGAGTTGCCGGATTAAGCATCGTCACCGCAGCAGCCTCCAGATCATCATTATTCTCTATATCCTTATAATCGCCATCTTCGCCATCGGCAGCCTTGGCTATCAAAGTCTTAAGCTGCTCAATCTCATTGTAGAGTTTCGCCGACCTATCGCGCAGGTCGACACCCTTCTTATACCACACCCCGGCTTTCTCCGGATTCTTATGATAAAGCTCCTCGAGATATTTGAACTGCACGGCGTTTCGGGCGGTCATATTCAGATTTGTCTGATGAATGCCATCCTGAACCTGGCTGAAACCGTTGAGCACGTCGCTCGAAACGTTCAGCGCAAGCATGGCCGTAAGGACGATATACATAAGGTTTATCATCCTTTGCCTCGGCGACATTCTCGCTACATTATTACCTCCTCCCGCCATTTTCAGTCGATATTGTTATTCTGATTGCTTTCAAAAGGATTTGACATCGGCGCACCCCCCATCATCGGATTAGCCATATTGATGGTCATGGCCGTAATCATTTTCTCATAAACGGAGTTAAGCTGCTTCATATACCGGGCCATTTTCTCGGTCTCCTCGCAATAGCGAGATGATTCGTTGGCCGATTTCTCATACATATCGCGGATATCTTTCAGACCACGGTTCACGCGGTCAATAGTCTCGATCTGCGAAGAAACGCTCTTGAGCTGAATCTCATAGATAGTATTCAAGCCCTGGATATTACGGTTGAGAGCTTCCATCTGATCAACATAACCGTTAGAATTACCGGCAACATCTTCAGATTTTCCTGTGATTGATTCGTAGGAACGAAGCAGACTCTCGCTTACGCGGTTGAGAGCTTCGGTGGTCTCGTTAAGACGGTTCATCTGCGCTGCGATATCCTGCATGCTTGCCAGATATTGTTCGGCGGCATCTGCCATCTGGAGAGCCGTTTCGGCCTGAATGCCTGTACCGGAATGTGCAGGTGCCGAGGCTACAGGCGCAAGGCCTCCGGAAGCTTCGTTATATTCTCCGGCAGGATAAGCCGACCCATTTACAATCACCTCCGGACCATGTGAAAAATCAGGGCGATCATCAGCACTCTTCGTGTCGAGCACCGGAAAAACCTCCTCCCATGCATATTCCTTAGGCGGACGGTCGAAAGCCGTAAGGATGAACATGGCGATCTCCGTTCCCATACCGATACAAAGGAGCATACTGCCGCCGGGAAGGTGAAGGATTTTAAAAAGCGCACCCCAAATCACGATGGCGGCTCCGATTGAATAGGCGAAATTGAAAAAGCGCTGTCCTTTCTCGCCATGAAGAAAGCGTTCTATGCCGTTGGCGTATTTTCGTATCTTTACCATCTCTTCTTATTTTTTCTGTTTTTTACCTGTCCCCTTGGCAAAACCGATCTGCGAGCGTACGCAGCGGAAACCGATATAGGAGCGTTGTTCGTTCTGATATTCCCACATACGGAGGTCGGACCGTATATTCTGAGCCACATCTTTCCAGCTACCACCGCGCACAATCTTTCGTTTCATCTTATAAGGATCTTCTTTGGCAGCATCATAACGATACTCAGGATTAAGATCCGATGTTAGTTTGCCGATACTCTCGGTATAGGCGGTAGAAGTCCATTCCGATACATTTCCGGCCATGTCGTAAAGACCGAAATCATTGGGTTTAAACGTTCCGACAGCAGATGTAATCACGTGTCCGTCGCGCACGAAATCGCCCTCCATAGGCTTGAAGTTGGCATAAAAGCATCCTCTTTCATCCATAGGCAACGTTTCCTCCCAGGGGAAAGCGCTCTCCGAATTGCCTGCACGAGCGGCATATTCCCATTCCGCCTCAGTGGGCAGACGATAGGGTTCGATATAAACTCCCTCCTTGCCGAGCGAACGACGAAGATAGTCAGTTCGCCAGTTGGCGAAAGCATTTGCCTGTTCCCAGCTCACTCCAACAACAGGATAATCATTATATCCGGCATGTGAGAAATACATTCTGGTATACGGCTCATTATAGGCATTATCAAAGTCGTTGATCCAGACGGTTGTATCAGGATATACATTTACGATATACGTGTTAAGGAAGTCGTAATCGCCTGTGAGCGGACGCGAAACCGTCTCACGTATTATCTGACCATCTTCGTTCATATATGCCGTATCTTTCGAAATAACCGGGAGTTCATCCGAAACCGGAATATCCGTATTATAAACACGACGCGTCGGGTCAAGTCGATTCTTACGCTTGGCAGCTTCAGTGTGGTTATATACCTCATATCGGTAGTTTAGCTGAGTTGGATCCAGCTCACGCATTCCGGTGATAGGATTTGTCCGGTATACACTCTCAATGGCACGGAGCTCATCCTCATTGGCATTACGCCATGGAATAGGTTTATTCCAGTTAAGATATGGCTTAATCGGATTTCCTTCTTTATCCTCCTCAATCTTGAAAACCTCATTACCGCCGAAAGCCGGATCGGCAAGACGCTCACGGATGATGGAGTCGCGCACCCAGAACACAAACTGCTTGTATTTGGAGTTTGTGATCTCTGTTTCATCCATCCAGAAGGCATCGATCGAGACACCTTTGGGATTAGCCTTGATTCCCGCTACAGAATCATCTTTCGCCGGCCCCATTGCAATTGAGCCGCGATCGATGAGAACCATGCCATAGGGAGTAGGCTCGCCAAACGAGGAACCACCCACACCGGTGACCTCGCCTCCGGCACCGCCACCGCGTCTCAAACCTGAGCAAGACACGGCCAGCATACCGATTACCAATACACCAAACAGAGCTGCAACGCTACGCAAACCCCGGAGTGCTGAATATCTTGAATCTGATTTTATCATCTTTATCATTGTCGCTACATTATTCGGATGGAACGGTGTTTATTTTTATTTTTGCCGCTGAAGTCGAGCTTTATACGGTAGCCCGCGATAATCTCATGACTTCCTGAAGAGGCTTTGGATATAGCCGATGTCGGATAATCGTAAGAATAGCCGAGAAAGAAATTCTTGAACTCGGCGGCTATCATGGCGCTCACGGCGTCTTTGTAGCGGTATCCCACACCGAAAGATATGAACTTATTTATTCGCGCTCGCATTGTCACTTCTGCCGAAAAATTTTTCAGGTCGGTCTTGACCATAAGCGAGGGCTGCAATTCAAATAACGTATTTTTTATCGGAATATTGCCGTCGGATGTAAAATAGAACGCACGCGGCAATGTCGTTTCGTATTGTGAGGTCTCCGAATTTTCATTTCCTTCACTACTTAACTTTACCGTAGGCTCCAGAATATGAAGACAGGAAATGCCGACTGAAAAATACTTGTGACTATACATTATTCCGGCCGACATATCGAAGGCACCGCCGGCAACGTCCTGAGTAGGTATAGCTTCATCAACACTCTGATGATAATCGTCGCCTTCCGGAATATAGACCTCCGTTCCTTTGAACTTGCTGTTATAATAGCCTGCCTGGATTCCGATGGAAAAAACGCCCTTAAAGAGCTTGAACTTATAGCTTCCTTGTGCATTAATAAGCATGTTGGAGAAAAGTCCCAATGACTCCTGCATCAAATCTACACCAACTCCTATTCGTTTTTTTCCGATCTTCACCGGCATATCCGCAGCCCCAAGAAAGCTTTTCGGGGCATTGTCAATTCCAACCCATTGAAGACGTCCCCCTCCGCGAATTCGCAGAAAATCATCAGTGCCCGTAGCGGCCGGATTATAAAAAGTGGGCACAGCCCAATATTGTGTGAGCTGCACATCGTTCTGGGCCAGGCATACTACTGCCGGAAACAGCATCGCAACGAGCAGAAGGGTGCGGAATGTCGGAATAATTTTAAGACGTGGCATTTATTCGAAATAGAAAGTAAGAACAAACATTTTAGATTTTACCTTCGCAAGCGATTGAGTGATCTTGAACGTCTCCGGATCATCTTCAAGATCAGGACGATTATGTCGCAATATATCCGTCAGACCGAAGCAGAACTTTATCTCCGGGTTGAGCTTGAAGAACGGAAGGTAGAAATCGCATCCAAGACCAACGCTGAGATAGACGTCAGTTTTGTTGAACTGCAAAAATTCCGGACGACGCTTGCTGACATCAAAAGTAGCCATCGTTCCCAAGGTGACATAAGGACGAGAATTATGCAGACGGTCGCCGGAAATCTTTAAATCCAGCGGCACCACCACATACGCATTCTTCATCTCCTGACGTGCAGTAGCCCCCGTAACATTGTCGAGCATCTCCACCGACTTACTACCGAAATACATTCCGGGCGTGAGTCTTAAATTGAAATATTTATGAAGCCTGAGATCTCCAAGAACGTTCACACACACTCCGGGAGAGAAAGAAGGAACTTCAACAAACCATTGCTGACCCTCCGGTGTAACAAATCCATTGTGAGTGAAATCCAGATCTTGGAAATGAGCTCCCACTGAAAAGCCGAGATGCCAGCGTTTCATATCGGCGTATGGACGATTAAGCTCCTTTTCGCGCGGTTTTGCTCCGGCCGGAACCGATATGCAGCATAAAAACGCAGCCAGTAATAGAACGGGCAACGTGATTCGCAACCTAATTTTTCTGTTTGTCATTTGGAGTTTCATTAATGTCTAAACGTCTTGCTTTCCTTAATATTGTGAAAACGGCCCCCCTTTTTTGAGTGTTGCCTTTCTTTGTTTGAAACCGATTTTTTATGTAAATTTGCATCTATCAACACTCTCTTTCTCCTCCGTTTTGCCGATATGTCAGTATTGAAAAATAATCGGCACCAATGTTTTTAGAGCCCATCTCAAAAATTTGAGAGTCCCTGAGGCGGATTTGGGCGAGTGATTTTCTCAAGTTGAGGAGGGAATGATGCGGGCATCATGACTGACGAGATTTGGAGAAAAGCACCGTCCAAATCCGAGCATTGGTAAGTTTTCTTAAAGTAAATTTACATATTCACGAGAGAATAAACATCAAATATTAAATAATGACAGTTAGCCTTAACTCATATCCAATTGAGATGCTCTGGAGGAAATTACCCAAAGCCTTCGCTGACTTGGGCGCTTTTCGGCTTTTGGCTCAATCACATAGCCCGCTATGCTCAATCGCTCAAAAGTCAAAAATCGCTCCAACCCAGCGACCCCAGGGGCACTCAAATTTATGAGATGGGCTCTTAGATATGGAATGGTCAAAACTGATATGTGACAAGCGGCTGGGAATGGAGGAATATCATGATCCCAGACATCATACTCGCTCCGATTTTCAGCGCGATTACGACAGGCTCATCTTCTCATCTCCATTCAGGCGTCTACAGAATAAGACTCAGGTTTTTCCCTTGCCGGGGAGTATTTTCGTACACAACCGACTCACTCACAGTCTGGAAGTTTCCTCTGTCGGACGTTCATTAGGCGCAGAGGCGACAATCAGACTACGCGAAAAATATAAAGGGCAACCTTGGATCGGCAAGCTCGACGAGCTCCGTGATATTGTGGCCGCAGCATGTTTATGTCATGATCTTGGAAACCCTCCGTTCGGTCACTCAGGAGAGAAAACAATATCGACATATTTCAGCGAAGGGAAAGGTAGCGGACTGCATGGTCTCGTCACACCTGAACAATGGAACGATTTCATCCACTTCGAAGGAAATGCCAATTCTTTCCGGTTGCTTACCCATCAGTTCAGAGGCCGGCGAGCCGGAGGAATGGCCATGACCTATTCAACACTTGCCGCAACCGTGAAATATCCATTCGCCTCCATTCATGCCGGCGATAAAAGCAAATTCGGTTTTTTCAGGTCGGAAGAGGCTATTTTCAAAAAAATAGCGGAAGAAATGGAGATTCCGAAGCTCTCCGAATCCAAATATTCACGTCATCCTCTCGTTTATCTCACGGAAGCTGCCGACGATATATGCTACCAGATTATGGATCTTGAGGATGCTCATAAACTTAAAGTGATCGGCAAAGAACGTGTAAGAAATCTATTTCTCGGTTTTTTCGATGAAAAACGCCGTATTCAGCTTGAAAAGACCATGTCGAGACTTGATGATCCGAATGAGAAAGTAGGTTATCTCCGTTCTAACGTTATCGGAGCTCTGGTAGAGGGTTGTGCCGAAACATTCGCGTTACATGAAGAAGATATTCTTGCCGGAAAATTTGAAGGCACACTTATCGACCGTCTCGATTCTCGCCTGAGAGAAGCATATCTGGAATGTTCACGTACGGCATGGGATAAAATCTATTGTGCTCCGGAAGTTGTGGATATCGAACTTGCCGGAAACAGAATCGTCTCCTATCTGCTTGACACGCTGGTAGAGGCTGTGCTCCACCCCGATAGAAATTATTCGAAACTCCTCCTGAATATTGTGCCGCAACAATATGACGTAAGAGCCACTGATATCTACAGCCGCGTCCAGGCGGTGCTCGACCATGTCTCAGGCATGACGGATGTTTATGCGCTCGATCTTTACCGCAAACTGAACGGCATGAGTTTACCTGCTGTCTGATAACGAGTGATTCAGGTAGAATTTCAGTTGTTCCGACTACGACAAATGAATCAGTGCTTAGTGTTCAAATACTTCAAACTTAATCTGATGAAAAAGATATTTACAATAATAATAGTTCTATTCTCCATATTTCCGGTCTGGGCCCGAGTGTATTCTCCCTCCGATATGCCCAATGTAAATATCGATGACCGACGTCATTTTGTGTCAGACCCGGAAAATCTGCTATCCGATGAGGTTAAAGCTCGCGTCAATGCACGCCTGTATGATCTCCGCAAGCAGACCACCGTTGAAGCCGCTGTGGTTATCGTCCCGGATATCGGCGACTTTACAATAGAAGAATGGAGCAACGAACTGTTCCGTGAATGGGGAATCGGCAAAAGCGACCGCGACAACGGTGTGCTCCTCGTCATCGCTCCCGAACAACATAGGGCTCGTATCGAAACAGGATATGGAGTGGAAGGTCCGCTTCCCGACATATCTTGCAAGAACATCATCAACACACAGATTGTACCCAATATGCGCGAGGGAGATATTGATGCAGCCGTGGACGGCGCCACCGATCTAATAAGCAAGGCATTATCTGATCCTACCGTTGCCGAAGAGCTGCGCTCCAAACAACCTGAAAGATATAATCAGGGTGTTTCAGCTATTTCCGGCGATGTAATTGTGAACTTCATTCAGATAATTGTAGGTTGTGTCTTTATTTTCTCGCTGATAAGCTTTATCTACAATCTTCGCAACACCAGACGAAGAACCCGCTACGAAAAGGCTATGGCATGGAAAAACCATATCACCACTTTTGCATGGGCCACGATTTTTTCGCTGGGTGCTTCTGCCATATTCCTTATTTTGGCTTGGATTCTCTACCGCACTTACCGACGCGGAACACACCGTTGCTCCACATGCGGAACAGCAATGAAGCTTCTTCCTGAAGATAAGGATAATGAACTTCTCTCCCCTTCCCAAGATCTCGAAGAGCAATTGCGCACCGTGGACTATGACGTCTGGGAATGTCCGTCATGCGGCACAATTGAGCGTTATCCCTTCCGAGAAAAACAGATGAAATATACCGAATGTCCCCAATGCCATACCGTTGCCATGACTATGGAATGTGACAAAACTCTTAAACCGGCCACAACGGCACAGGAGGGAATCGGCGAGAAAACATACGAATGCAAGTTCTGTCATCACAAGCATAACAAACGCTATCGAATTCCACGCAAAGACTCTACGGCGCCCCTTGTGGCGGGAGCCATTCTTGGCTCCATGGTCGGTCGTAATCAAGGAGGTAACAGTGGCTTCGGTGGTGGTTTCGGAGGCGGCTTCGGCGGCGGAGCAAGCGGTGGCGGCGGTGCAAGCGGAAGCTGGTGATTCCGGTATGCAAGGCCCCGTCTCAAAATCGTATGATTCGATATTACCGGGAAACCCGTTTCAAACGTATTGTCGAAGCCTGATATGGGAAAGTGATTGTTAGCAAGTCATCCGATTCGAATTGTGCTTTTATATCTCTATCCAGAGATTCGCCGGATGTATCTATCCAACGGGTATTGAATATTCCCGGAAAAGATGTTGCTTGCAGGCATCCTTTCTTCATACCCGGTTTCCAATTGAGCGCATTCTTTTCAGCTCCCGATAGATAGATGATTTCATAATCACGTTCGCTTTTTATCAAAGCAAGGCGGTAAGTGCCTCCCGGACGCAAATAATCCTCATCAAGCACACGGTCTAAAATCTCCCATACCCCTTCATAACGATCAGTGGAACGAGCAAGATATGAGGCCAAAACGTCAGGATTGCCAAATTGCGAATATTTTACATCCTCAGATTTATCAATCCACTCTAAAGAAATGTCTGTAAAATTCACACAAGCACCCTTAAAAGCAATAAAACCAATACTATCGACAGGATAGAAATCGCTGTCAAACTCAAAAATTCGGTTATATTCCCGGTTTCCTCCACGCAATATAAAATGCGATCCCTTACGATTTAGAAGAAAAGCATTGACTCCATCAAAAAATTCAACCTCGCCGCTGAGCGAGGTTTTTACTATCAGGGAGTCACCGAGATAAGCTTCTACTGTAAGGTGGGGTCTCTCGCTTATCGCCTCATAAGGATTGTCGGATGTCTTAAACCTGAACAGAAGTTCTTCAGAACCGGAAGAATGTAACCGCAGCCCCCATGCAGGATGAGCGATTTTTTCCTTCCTTCCGTCGGGACGAGTATAAAAATATGACTTACCGGCAGCATTATTGATATTATCAGCACGAAAAGAAAATTTAATATCCGATCCTGCCTCAACTTTTACCATTGCACTGACCGAATCGCCAATTGATGCATCGAGTCTTACTCCATCCGGGCTACCCGCGGAAAAAAGATCATAACCGGAAGTTGAACTCAGGTCAATCCGGCGAGGCTCGGCTGCTTGAGAAAGAGCTGTAATCGCCGTAACGATACCAACTATTGCAAAGATAAAGATTATAACAGCGATTATTTTATTAATCAACCACATTGATCTCAGATTGAAATGTGCTCTGACCTTGTCGACGAAAAAAGACACAAGCCACCACCAAATAATCGCACCGACAAAGATAAATATGAACCCGGCGAGATAATGATAAAAACTTATCTCCGGCATCATAAAATTGAAACGCGCGAATAGTCCGATAATCAAGAAGATTATCAACGGATTGGAAAAGGTAAAAAGAAATCCGCTAAGAATATTCTTCTTCACGGAGATTTTGTTGCGTTCCGGAGTCTTTAGTTTCCGGGACGGGTTTGATTTAAACAGATAATAACCGAATGCAATCAGCACAACGCTACCGATCATCTGAATTACATTATGGTTTCTTTCCAGAAATTCTTCTATAAAAGAGAGACCGAAGCCTGTGAGCAGACAATAGAAAAGATCGGAGATAGCGGCTCCTACACCTGTAAAGAAACCACACTGGCGCCCCTTCTCCAGAGTGCGTTGAACACAAAGTATTCCAACAGGACCCATCGGCGCGGAAATAATGATTCCAATAGCGATTCCGCGCCAGATCATATAAAAGAGTCCTTCGAAAAAATCCATAATCAGCGCGTTATGACATATCCGCCGGTCTGTGTCTGATAACACGTATAGCGGGTTAAACCATATTTATGTTTTCCGGCGGCCGCCGGGCCCGACAAAGGAGCGCCTCCCTGCATAGTAACGTCATAATGCGAACCGCACTTCGGACAAATAGCCTCAAACGTTGAAGCATCTACCCTCACCCTTATCTCAGCTTGTCGCTCGACAGGACATGCCAGATCGTATGCAAGTGGAACGTCTGTCTGGACAGCCAGAGGATCCATACCGTTAATCAACAAGACACCCCCGAAACCGGTGGCACTCTGGGCTGTGTAGCTGAAGCCGGCCGGCTCGCGTAGCGGCAGGATAAAATAACGGAACATGCCGAACCCTGAAACGCCGTAAGTATTCCAGAGGCCCGGATTCGCCAGACTGATATTGACAGGCATAGCCGGAATACGGTCATCATCAACAGAATGACAACCTCCCGCAATAAGCATAATCAAAAGAACGAAAACGGCTGATACCTTCGAGATGAGTTTCTTCAATGCTTTCGATTTATTTATATCGGGTCAAATCCTACAGAGTATTCAGCTAAAAGGAATTGAATGGAGCATCTGTGCGAACTGGTCGACCATTTTCTGAAGCGGACCGCTCACCATCGGCTTGAGCATTGCCGGAATCTGTATATCGATTTCCACCTGAGCTTCGCAGCTGTCGGCACCAAGTTCCTCAAGATTGAGAGCCATCGACAGAGGCACCGGCGTGCCGGCACCCTCCAGACGGATCAGACGCGGCGCAACAGCCTCTGTAAGCCGAAGCGTTACCGATCCAACCGGGCCACCTGGAAAAGATATCGTATCCGATGTTATTTCAATATCTTTCAACTTTTCGCGTTGATCGGCCGGAATCTTATCTTCCGGCACATTTTTCAACAGATCGCCGAGACTCTCGAGATTCGACAACTTATTGAAAACTCTTTCTGCGGGAGCATTGATAATCGTCTTGTCACTTTTAAATGTAGCCATCTTTTCTTTCTTTACAGCTGTTAGATTTCTTTTCCTCTTTCAAGATTGTTTGGAATCCAGTTGGCCGGATCCTTTCTCCATTCCTGAAGAGTGAGCAGATCCTCATCCTGAATATATTCAAGTGCCAGAGCGGCATCAAGCATAGTGGAATAATTCAGAAGAGAGAATAAAGGAACGTTCTCATCGCGCAGACGTTTTATGGCCATAGGAAATTCATAGTTGAATATCGCCATCATCCCTATTACGTCACAGCCGGCACCTCTAACCACCTCACAGGCTCTTACAAGACTTCCTCCGGTAGAGATAAGATCTTCCACCAGAACAACTTTCTGACCGGGCTTGAGATTTCCCTCTATCATATTTTCGAGTCCGTGATCTTTAGGGGTAGCCCTTACGAACACAAAAGGCAATCCGAGAGTGTCGGCAACAATCGCGCCGATAGGAATGGCTCCCACTGCTACTGCGGCGATTGCCTCCGCATCATTATAGTGTTCAGCCACTATCCGCGCAAGTTCCACTTTTATGAAATTGCGGATATCAGGATAAGATAGAGCCCTACGATGATCGTTATAGATGGGTGAATTCCATCCGGAACCCCAGACAAACGGTATCTCAGGCTGAAGCTTAATTGCATTAATCTGCAGCAATTTCTCTGCCAATAAACGATCTGGTTTCTTCATGATTCCATTAATTTAATGAGATGGGTCATAGCTCCGACGCCAATGCAAAAAGATTTCACCGGCCGGAATGACATATTAAGAAAACTATAACAATCCGGCCCTTCCTTTCGTTTGGGATCTGAAACTGCAAAATTAAGAAAATTTTAGTAATTTTTCAGTTCCTACCGTTTTTTTTAGACTTTGTATCATAATTTGTGATCTGAGAGACATATTAAACCCCGGGTATGAAGAGTATGGATATAAATCAGATGAAGCGTAACATTGGCGTCAGAAAGTGACACCGAGTGTCAGCATGCTTATACGCGTCGTGGGAGAGACGGAGCGAATAGCCTCCGCAGCTGCAATGAGCGTAGAGCCCGTAGTACATACATCATCAATCAGAAGGATTCCACGCCCGGCATATTCCGACTTGGAAGATAGCCGAAAAACCCCGTTAGTATTGTGGTGACGTTCGGCAAGAGTCAGAGATGTCTGTGTTTTATGGGGACGTACCGCCCGCAGACCCGTATCGACAGGGATACCTGCAACTTCACTCACACCCTCGGCTATAAATTCAGTCTGATTGTATCCCCTGCGTGCTCTCTTGATGAAGTGTATAGGGATAGGGACGAGCAAATCAATGCCATCGAAAAAAGCAGTTGGAATCAGCTCGCGGGCCGCAATTCGACCCAATTCCCTCGCAAGCCCCGGGAAATGACGATATTTAAGATCCTGCATTAATTCCGACAACTCAGAGCCACGAGAATAAAAGAAATGGCCGGTTGCCCTCTCCAAAGGAACTATTCCGGCAAAACGGTCTTCCATCGGATTAGGGCTGTTGCGATGATAGAGAGTACGGGGAAGATGGGATAGACACGTTGTGCAAACATACTTTTCATTTACCGATAAGGAAACCCCGCAGATATGACAGACTCGAGGAAACAGGAAATCGGCTATTGCCGCCCCCCAGGTTGAGATCACTCCCTTACTCCCTTTCATTATTCCCAAAATCTTCAGAAGCACATTTGTATTCTCTGCTACTCCTCATTACCACGCTTAAGCAGGCTTATGGCCTTTGACACATAATCCGACTCGAAACCTCTCGACAAAAGATGACGATAAAGAGCGAGACGATCGTCACGATCTGATAAATCGAGCCGCGAAGCTTTTGATTCAGCCGCATGCTTGAGCACAGACACATATTCTTTTTCGTCGAGCGATTCAAGCGCCTCTCTGATAATCTCTGAAGATATGCGCTTCTGCATGAGTCCAAGTCTAATCTTTTTTCTCCCCCAGGATGAAAATCTCATTTTATCGCGTGCGTATGCGCCGGCAAAACGTCTATGATCAATATACTTGTTTTCCACAAGATAATCTATTATTTCTTCACGCACATCTCGCGCAATACCCATACGATAAAGTTTCTCGCGCACCTCCGCTTCACAATGCTCAGCCCGTGCGCACAGACCTGCCATTTTCAAGCGGGCCTCTTCAGGTGAAACCGGTTTTCGTCTTTTCCCAATCATCCTTACGGCATTGTGGCGCGCATGAAACGCTCCCTGTTACTAATATCCTTATAAACCCGGATATCGTCAAAACCCCTCGCATCAAGCTGAGCAGTCAGAGCCCTTGCATAAAGAGGATTGATTTCCAAATAGAGACGTCCTCCGGGACGTAGAGCATCGCGGGCAACATCTGCAATACGGTCGTAATAGACAAGCGGCGCGGCATCCGGAACGAACAACGCCTGATGTGGCTCGTAATCAAGCACATTCCTCTCCATATCTTTCTTCTCCGACTCCCCTATATAAGGCGGATTGCTGACTATCAGATCAAAACGACACGAATCGGGCTCATAAAGAAATATATCCCTTTTTTCAAAATTGATTCCTGCATGCAACGTCTTAGCATTAGCCGAAGCGATCTCAAGAGCTTTTTCAGAAATATCGATAGCCGAAACCTCAGAAAAAGGAAGATTGCGGGATAAGGCTATCGCTATAGCTCCGCTACCGGTGCCGATATCGAGCACCTTCAAATCTCGTTCCCGGTTCTGCTTGATAATTAAATCGACAAGTTCCTCAGTCTCAGGGCGAGGAATAAGCGTATCGCGCGAGACGTGCAGATCCATTCCGTAAAAACGCGCCTCTCCGGTGATATACTGTATCGGCTCATGCTTCTTGAGTCTCAACAATATTTCATCTATCTTCTCAAGAATATAAGGAGACAATTCACGATCTGAATTAATAATCATATCAGTGGCCGACCATCCTTTAAGATAATGAAAAATTATCCTTATAATGGCGTCCGCCTCCCCCTTCCCGTAAAGGGGAATCAGTTCCGAACGCAGTCGCTCTTTTACGACAGCAAGCCTGAGATTCGAATTATTTTCCATAATCATCTTTAAGAAGATACAAATTTATATAAAATATAGGTAAAATAATCAGCTCCGGCGTATTATATTTGTAATTGATAATTAAGACCCCACAATATGTACCTTTTAGGATATGATATAGGAAGTTCGTCGGTAAAGGCAGCGATTATCGATGCTGCCGACGGCAAAACAATTATTTCCGACTTTTTCCCCAAGAAAGAGGCTCCGATAAAGGCCCTTAAGCCCGGATGGGCCGAACAGAACCCCGCCGACTGGTGGAACTACCTGAAAAGCGCTACACACTCTATTCTCGAACAAAGTGGGATAGATGCCTCCGATATAAAAGCAATCGGCATAAGCTACCAGATGCATGGCCTTGTTGCGATCGACCGCGACAAGAATCCGTTGCGTGATTCAATAATCTGGTGTGACTCTCGCGGAACGCCCTACGGGAATAAGGCTTTCAAAGAACTCGGAGCTGACAAATGCTTCTCCTCACTCCTCAATTCACCCGGGAATTTTACCATTTCAAAATTGGCATGGCTTAAGGAAAACGAACCGGAGATTTATAGAAAAATCTACAAAGTGCTTCTGCCGGGCGACTATATCGCTATGCGTATGACCGGAGAAATAGCCACCACTGTCGAAGGGTTATCGGAATATATGCTTTGGGATTTTAAAGAAAACCGACCTGCGCACTTCCTGCTGGAATATTTCGATATTGATGAATCTCTCCTTCCTGAGATTGTTCCCACATTCGGTTTTCAGGGTGGGCTGCTCGCGGAACCTGCCTCCGAACTTGGGTTGCCCCCCGGAATACCGATCACCTACCGAGCCGGCGATCAACCTAACAATGCACTCTCGCTTAACGTCTTCGAGCCGGGAGAAGTAGCATCCACAGCCGGAACTTCAGGCGTGGTTTATGGTATTAACGAAGAAATATCTTTCGATCCGCTTTCGCGCGTCAATAATTTTGCTCATGTGAACCATACTGCAGAGAGGCCGCGTATTGGCGTCATGACCTGTATCAACGGCACCGGCATCCTCAACAGCTGGCTTAAACGAAATTTTGTACCCGACGGAATCTCGTATGCGGAGATGAATGAAATCGCCGCCAAGGCTCCTGCAGGAAGTGAGGGATTAAGTGTATTGCCTTTCGGAAATGGAGCTGAACGCATTCTATGCAACCGTCACGGAGGATGCTCGATTCATGGTTTGAATTTTAATTTTCATTCTCTCCCCCATATTCTCAGAGCCTCTCAGGAGGGAATCGTTTTCTCTTTTGCCTACGGCATGGAAATCATGCGAAAAATGGGGCTCAAAACCGATAATATACATGCGGCATCTGCCAATATGTTCTTAAGCCCCATATTCCGCCAGACGCTTTCGAACGTAGCCGACGCAAGAATACGCCTCTTTGAAACCGACGGGGCTGTAGGTGCCGCTTTGGGAGCTGCCTTGGGAGCCGATATCTACAAATCCAGAGATGATGCCTTCTTAAACCTTAAAGAGACTGAAAACGTAACTCCCGATGCTGACCAGACAGCCGTTAAAGAGGCATATAATATATGGAAAGAACACCTTGAAAAAGAATATCCCGAATCTGAAAACAACAAATCATAATAAGTCATGAAAAAAACTGAATATTTTCCACAAATAGGAAAAATCAAATTTGAAGGAACCGAGAGCTATAATCCTCTTGCTTTCCGCTACTATGATGCCGAAAGAATCGTGCTTGGAAAACCGATGAAGGAATGGCTTCGTTTTGCTATGGCCTGGTGGCATACGCTAACGGCTGAGGGTGGCGATCAGTTTGGAGGAGGCACGAAGAAATTCCCGTGGAACGATGCTCCCGATGAAATGACGGCAGCACGTCAGCGTGCCGACGCCGGCTTTGAGATAATGCAGAAACTCGGTATAGAATATTTCTGTTTCCATGATGTCGATCTGATCGGCGATCCGGAAGATATTGAGGAATATGAAAAAAGAATGGTTGATATCACGGCTTATCTCAAGGAGCTTATGCAGCAGACCGGTATCCGCAATCTATGGGGAACGGCCAATGTTTTCTCACATGCTCGCTATATGAACGGCGCGGCTACGAATCCGGATTTCGATGTTGTGGCCCGAGCCGCCGTACAGATCAAGAATGCTATCGATGCCACAATCGCTCTTGGAGGAGAAAATTATGTGTTCTGGGGAGGACGCGAAGGATATATGAGTCTGCTCAATACCGACCAGAAACGTGAAAAAGAACATTTGGCAATGATGTTGCGCATGGCACGCGACTATGCACGCGCTAAAGGTTTCAACGGAACTTTCCTAATCGAGCCAAAACCAATGGAACCCTCCAAGCACCAGTATGATGTAGACACGGAAACCGTGATCGGATTCCTCAAAGCACATGGTCTTGATAAGGATTTCAAAGTGAATATCGAGGTAAACCATGCCACACTCGCCGGTCACACTTTCGAACATGAACTGGCCGTTGCAGTAGACAACGGAATGCTTGGATCGATCGATGCAAACCGGGGTGACTATCAGAACGGCTGGGACACCGATCAATTCCCCATCGATAATTATGAGCTCACCCAGGCCATGCTTCAGATAATACGTAATGGCGGACTCGGAACAGGAGGAACCAATTTCGATGCCAAAACACGTCGTAACTCTACCGACCCGGAAGATATATTCATTGCGCATATATCAGGCATGGACGCTATGGCACGCGCTTTGCTTTCGGCAGCCGACGTAATAGAGAAATCTCCTTATTGCAAAATGCTGGCTGATCGATATGCTTCTTTTGATTCCGGCGAAGGAAAGGCTTTTGAAGAGGGAGCTCTCTCGCTTACCGACCTCGTTGAATATGCCCGTAAGAACGGCGAACCGCGTCAAACATCCGGGAAACAGGAACTCTATGAAGCGATCGTAAATATGTACGTATAATCGTACAGGTGGCCTTATAGAATAAAGCGTCTGCCTCCGAAAGATAAAAAACTTTCGGGGGCAGTGATAATTATATGAAAAGGTTTTATTCGTGGTTAAAATTGGTGAAGATCCCCTTCTCCTGTTGTGGCATACCGGTCTCGCCGGCAGCAGTATTAATTGCTTTGATAAGGAATGCCATGTTCCTACCGAGATTACGCATGGTCTGGAGTCCTTCAAGATCGGTCTCCACATCATCTGCTGTAAACCCATGCACCTCATTCCAATATGTACTCGACACCACAGGCATAGAACATATCGTAAAATATTTGTTTATCTCATCGAAAGCCGAGGTAGAACCCGCACGTCGTGATGACACCACAGCAGCTCCCACTTTCATGGTCTTGTCGAACACACCGGATGTGCTGTAGAAAAGTCGATCGAGAAAGGCAAGCAACTGGCCGTTGGCCCCTGCATAATAGACAGGAGTCCCGACAAGAATTCCGGCTGCATCAGCAAACTTAGGCGCTGTTTCATTTACCGCATCATTAAAAACGCAACGCCCATGCTCACGGCAGAAATTACATCCGATACAACCTCTTATATCCTTGTTACCTACATTAACCCGTTCTATCTCGACACCATTAGCCTTAAGAGTCTCCTCTACCTCTCGAAGTCCCCGATCCGTACAACCGTTAAGGTGCGGACTGCCATTAATCACCAATACTTTCATTATATATTTTGTTAAATTTTTAATAAGCCTGTCTTGAAAATTAGATTTCCCAATACATACTTAATTACGCGAAATCAGACCGATTTGTTCATATCTCGGTTTTCAGAATCGGTCAGACCGAGACAACAATCTTGCCGGTGAGCGAGCGTTCTTCTGCAAGACGATGAGCAGCCGAGATATTATCGAGCGTAAACTTTTCAGCGACTACCGGCCGGATTGTGTGTTGATCGATCAGCTCCATCATTCCGTCTATATCTTCCTGACGCGGAGAATTGCTATAAAACCCGGTAAGATATACACCGGATGGTATCTCTTTTATCGGGTCGAAACTCTTAAGACCGTAGACTCCTCCCAGAAGGCCCGTATGGCACACGATTCCATGCAGGGAGGTAACTCGCAAAGAGTCGCGGAGAGTGGAAGCTCCGATAAGCTCAAGAACTTTCGTAGCCCCACCCGGATAACGCGACAGGAACCGGGATCTGAATTCAGCATTCTCGATAACCACATCATCCGCTCCCAAAGCTCTCAACATATCTCCTTTTTTCTCGCTTCTGGTTGTGGAAATCACACGTGCACCGATTGCCTTGGCAAGTTGTAACGCAGCTATTCCGACAGTCGAAGTGCCTCCTCTTATAAGCAGGAGATCATTTCTGTCCAGTTGCAATGACGTATGCAATGAACCGTATGCGGTAAAGAAAGTTTCCGGAAAAGCGGCAAGATCGTCCCAGTCAAGACTGCTTTTGATTGAAAAGATATTTTTCTCCGGCAAAAGCGCATATTCAGCATAACTCCCGTTAAAGCTGCGGCCCATTCCACCCATCAGGGCCATCACCTTTTCTCCGGCCTTGAAACGGCTATCGGAAGGATCAACCACTTCGCCAACACATTCTATCCCCGGAACCACAGGAGAATTTATATAACTCTCCGCTATTTCGAAACGTCGAAGAAGCACCTCCGAGTGATTTATCCCGAAAGCCTTTATTTTTACAAGAACCCATCCCGGGCGCACCTCCGGCACCGGGATTTCACTTACCACCATCTCTTCCGGCCCACACGGCCGTGATAAAACCACTGCTTTCATAATTCTTTCCAACATTGAGGATCAGGAGAATAAAACGACCGATGATAACCGTAGGCCACAGCCGGACACCCTCGGCAGAAAGCAAGCAACTCACAACGCGAGCATTTTTCAAAACGCTCATATTGTCTGTAACGCTCCATCTCTTCGCCAGTCCATAATTCATAAAGATTCTTTTGAAAAAGATTCCCCACCACACTCTCGAATCTACGGCAGGCCATCACTTTTCCATCGGGCTGAATCGTGAAATGACAGTCTCCGCAATGGCATCCGTCATATATGGCCCCCGGGGCGCAACCTTCCGGAATCTTAAATAACCCTTTTTCATATAGATAAAGCGTCCACAAATGGTCTTTCAGATTAAAGATTGTTCCGGAATCTTTATGCTCTTCGAATTTATGCCATATACGATCAAGAAAGTCTTTATATTCCAACGGGGATATATGTGTGGATTTTTCCTCAGACGTGGGGCAATAGCGGCCGAACGCAAAAACATCCACACCCTTTTCCACAACAAGATCAATAATATCGGGAATCTCATCTATGTTTGTTCCGGATACGGTCGTCATCACAGCCACACGGATACCGTTTCGCTTGAGAACATCTATCTTTTCGACTGTAGTCTCGAAAGAACCGGGCTTACGGATTGAATCATGCGTTTCCCGCATGCCGTCGATCGAAAGCTGATATTTCCCGCAACCCAATGCCCTCAGCCTGACGCAGACTTCATCCGTGATATGAAATGGATTTCCAAGGATCGTAAAAGGAATCTCATGCTTTTTCAACATCGAAAGAATACTGAAAAAATCGCGATGAAGAATCGGATCGCCCCCTGTAATATAAAAATATGGAAGCCGGTCAAGGCGACGGCACATATCAAGACACTGCTCGATCACAATTTCAGCCCGCTTCTGCGGCATCTCTATGAGCCGGGGATGTCCCTCTGAAAATATATAACAATGTTCGCAGCGTTGATCACAACTGTCTGTGATGTGCCATTGAAAAGCGAAATATTCCATGCAGCAATATTATTAAAATCTTATTCAAGCGGGGGTAGACAGAGATATACCCGATGTACCGGCATAAAACATAAGGATCACGACGTCTTCATCTCCTCTGTTTTCACCATGATGAATAGTATTACACGTCTCGACTATTGCCTCCCCTGCATGAAAATCCCGCGACTCACCATTCTCATTAACTATAGTCAAGGTGCCGCTGAGAATGACTCCGCAGTTAATTATTTCGTGAAAATGTGAATTTGTCACCGTATGAGGAGGAAACGTATATTTGAAGATTGACAACACCGGTTCGGTTGAAGGATAAGGCGGCAAGCTGCTGCCATCCCAGGCTACAGAAGATTCTACCAGTTTCTCAGATTTGATTCCCGTATTTTCAAGTTCCGATTCGACAGACATAAAAACATTATTAAAAAAATAAGAGAGTGCCAAAATATTTTTTTGACACACTCTTATAATGATTTGATATGATTTACTTCTCTCCGGCTCCACAGGCAGAACCGCAAGCTGCAGGTTTAGCCTCCGGTTTCTCATCGCCGGCTCCGCATGCAGATCCACATGCACCTGATACTTTCTCGCCTTCTGCTGCCGCGCAGAGATAAGCCTGAGCCGTATGCTTCAGGGCTCCACTGATAATTCTTGTCATAATTAAATTAGATTAATATGTTAAACCTTTGTTTTTAAGTAAGTGTTCGAAAATAATTTATACTCTATGCCACTTTATTTTTTGATAATTTCTTGGCGAAACGAAGGAAAATATATTCATATTTGACTGAGTGACAATAAGAAATTAGCCAAAAAGAAAAGGCAGAGAGTATAAAAGATAACATTATTGCTTACTATCGTTTAATTTTGAATACTTACTTACAACACAAATTTAAAACTTTATGTTTTACGAATCAAGAGGTTATAAAATAGTAAGCCGGTTACTTTTATATTACTGTTTTTGATTATCAACTTATTATGAAATAAAATAAAATTGATTAAATAATCTATTATAATTTTCATTATAATTTTCATTTCTATCTTTTTGTTTTCAAGGTTTTAATGCACTATCTTTGCAGTAGGCTACTGAAGAAAATTTTCAAAATGAGAAAGAAAGAAAAGCTGAATTCTATTATAGAGATCTGCCCTGTCCGTAATGTTATTGCACGCTTCGGAAATAAATGGGGCTTGCTTGTAATTCTCGTCATAAGCGAGAATGAACCGATACGTTATAATGAATTAGGTCGAAAAATTCCTGACATTTCCTCGCGACTCCTTGCCAATACATTGCGCACGCTGGAAGCTGACGGACTCGTGAACAGGGAATATTTTCCGGAAGTCCCTCCCAGAGTGGAATATTCACTTACGGAAACCGGACGCTCGCTGGTGCCGATCATACTTAAACTCACGGAATGGGCCAATGAAAATATGAAGTCGATTATCGAGCATAGAAACTCACATAAAAATCAATCCTGATTAGACAATCCTGATAAATATTAAAAAGAAAGCTGAACAGGGTATTTCCCAAATTCAGCTTTCTTTTTCATTTATTGATTTATAATCTCCGAGATTACTTCACAAAGATTTTTCTTACTTTCGAACCCTCCCGGACAATTGTTACTTCTCCTTTAACAGGTGCGGACACCTTAATGCCCTGAAGCGTATAGTATTCGCGCTCCGCATGCTCTGTCTCAACCTCCGTAACGGCTGAAGACCCGGGGAGCTTCACAACGAGCGAACGGCCGTAAATCTCGGCAGGAGATTCAAGAATCTTCACCCCTAACAGAGCATCGCCTTCTTGACCTTCACCAAAAGTGATCACGCCGTTTTTCATTTTACCCCACAGATGAGCCGGCACATCGTCGGCGGCAAAACCATCATTAAGGTAATCGTATGCTTCAGAATATTGCATAAGAGGATATGAACCGTAATAGAAACCGCCGCAAGATTCCGGGATGAAAACCCGTTCGGGATCGGTTGCATTAATGATCATATAATGCGTGGCGGTCTTATTGATGCTTACGTTGGTGAAGTTGATATTCCAATAAGGCGAAGTGCTGCCGTAAGGATTAATCAGACGGTAGATTCCGGGCTCACTGATCGATTCCTGAACTTCAACAGGATATGTGAGATCATCGTCCGAAAGCGTG
Source organism: uncultured Sangeribacter sp. (assembly GCA_964581685.1). Classification (GTDB taxonomy): domain Bacteria; phylum Bacteroidota; class Bacteroidia; order Bacteroidales; family Muribaculaceae; genus Lepagella. Next base: position 67,376 of record CAZOPN010000003.1, read on the forward strand.
ATCCCGAGATTCTGTGTCAGGTCTCCCTCAAGGAACTTCGCGATAAATGCATCGGTGAATTCCGCAGTGCCCAAATCTTTCCAGTCGGGATCATAATCGAAGGTCTGTGTGCCCATTTGATATGGTGTTCCATCGGCCTTGTAAGTAAGGTAAACCACGGTGTAGCTACCTTTCGTTCCTGCAAAAGGTAAAGCAGCCGTACCATTCTCCGTGATGCACACATTATCAATCTCATCATGATTCATGGCATCGCAGATATCACGCACATTGCTCACGGCTCCTTCTCTCACAGTGAGGCGCATCTTCGAAAGATCCTTAAGATCAACAGGAAGATTATAGAAAGCCTGTCCGTCAGCTATAGAGAATGAGCTGCTTCCAAATTCCGGTGTGTAATCCTTGAATTCAGGGCTATGCAGTTTGATGGTTTCGGGTCCCTGCGCCTGATCCTTGAAGAAAGCATCGAGATAAGGAACGGTTCCGTCGCTGTAGTGATAATACGAGTAAATATGGAACGTCCCTGTCTCCTGCCGAAAATATGATGCAGATTCATATTGCATCGAATATTCCGGATTATTCGGAAAGAAAGTCTCATAATATGTCTGCGCATCACACAGATAGACAGCTTTAGGACCGTCAGAGAGCGTAAAGCTCTCGACGTATGTATCATCTATCCAAATAGCCACATCATTAGCCGTAGGGGCATGAACATCGAAGTTGGCATTGATGATCAGATCAACCGGAGGACAACCCTCAACCTCTCCGAACATTCCCTTGATCTTGAACTGGACACGTGCCGGATTGGCAGTATCCTCACGACGTTCTACCTGAAGATTCTTCTGAGGCTGTTTATACCAATAGTGCGGCTCAAACGTGGCAGTACTGTAGTCCTCCCAGTCGGTCCATGCCGCCATTGCCGGAACACTCATAAGAGCTATTCCGCCAACAATAAAAAGTGATTTAAGATTTTTCATTTGAGATAAGATTTTGATTCGACATATCGGGACTCCGGTATTTCCCGATCAAATTTAACAATCAGATTATTTATTTTCTGATAACCTTAACGGCCTTGCCATCTTTAACTTTGATGTATAGACCGTTCTGAACGGGCTCGGCAATCTGCAGACCGTTTACATCATAATATTTGGCTTCTGAAGAAGACATTTCAATTTCCGATACGGCTGTATCGACTTCCTCAAGCTTCTCAACCTTGAATCCGGTGGCATACATACCATAATTTTCGGCTTCTGAATAGCAGTTTAATCCAAAATGATATTCTGCAGTTTCAGCAGGAGTCCACTCGTCAGTCCTCTTAACAAAAGTATAAATATCGAACCCGGTTTCATTCAGAAGTTCACTTGATTCAGATTCCAGAGCCTCGGCATCATCCCCGGTACCTACTACAAGTTTCCAGTTCTCCGGGTCTCCACTGGAAGCGGCTTTAACAAAGATTGATACTCTGTAAAGTTGTCCGCCGGTCAATTCTACAGCAGGCGAAATAGCCCAGGCATTAGTATCATTATCATCATCATAAACGACACCAATACCATCATCACACCCGGTTTGTTCCTTTTCAACATCAGTCATGTCATCAAGATAAGTATCTCCAGAAATAGGTTGCCATGTCTCCGCGCCATCTCCAATTTTGGAGAAAGTCCAGTTGGTCATATCCGAGCTGTATACTTCGGTTGCAGTCATTTCAACATCTCCATCCTCTGCTTTTGCAGTGAATACGGGAACAACAGCCAGAGCGGCTATCGCAATACTTAAAGGTAAAGTTTTAACCATAGATTTTCTTTTTATGTTATACTTGATTTTATTGATTCGACCGGAAGAAACTATCAATCGTTAAGTAAATAAGCCTGAAAATTAATAATTATTAAAAGTAATAAGTATTAAGGGAGTTTGAATCCAAAACAATAACCCCGTTCTTTTATTAGCTTTTAATTTTCAATATTTACTTACATTATGCTTTAACGAACTTAAAGCTGAAATATTTTTGAATATTGTTTAAATATTAACCTCCTATTTTGCAAATTTAATTAATAATTTTCATATTACCAATAAAAAGCGGCCTCCTCTGCTCCTCATCTGCCTATTAGGAATATTTTGTCAATCCACTTTTGGATAATTTACAAAATTCATTAACTTTGCGTTCAAGTTAAAGAAATATCAGATGAACGAAGATATTAATCGTATAAAAACCCTTTTATGCGACAAAAAGAAAACCAGCAAGTGGTTGGCTGAACAGTTGAATGTCAGTCCTACAACGGTTTCCAAGTGGTGTACCAATACATCGCAGCCCGATCTATATACACTGCGCTCAATCGCTAAGTTGTTAGGGGTTGATGTGCGTGTATTACTGAACCCGACTGAACATTACGGCATAGTAGCAGAACCTTATATAGTTTATGGCATCAAGAATGACTGAACAAAGCCGAAATATGATACTTAACGAAGTTGTGAGGAATACAAACGACTTCATCGCCGATGTGCCAAAATCCCAACGGAAGAAATATGGTCAGTTCTTCACCACTGCTTCTACAGCCAAATTCATGGCTGACCTTTTCAAGATTGATTTCAAGAATCATCATCTGGAGTTGCTTGATGCCGGAGCCGGAACAGGCATACTTAGTGCCGCCCTATTAGACTATATTTTCAGGAACGGTTACAAAGGCACTGTCCATCTCACCTGTTATGAGACGGATGAGGAAGTCTGCCACGTCCTTGAAAAAAATCTGCGGCTTGCAAAACAGACCTATGGTATCAACTACACTTTGATTAAGGAGAACTACCTGACCTCTCAATGCTTCGGAGTCAATTCCCTTTTGGATGAAGATAAGGAGAAATACGACTATATTATCGGAAACCCTCCATATCTCAAGATTTCAAAGGATGCTCCGGAAGCACATGCAATGTCTGATGTATGTCATGGTGCTCCGAATCTCTATTTCTTGTTCTGGGCTATGGGAATATATAATCTCAGAGAGAATCAGGAACTTGTCTATATCATACCTCGCTCATGGACTTCAGGAGCTTATTTTAAAAAATTCCGCAGTTACCTCTTCAGCCAGTGCGTGATCACTGATATGCATCTATTTGAAAGCCGAGACAAGGTATTTGACGGGGAATCTGTTCTTCAGGAGACAATCATTGTTAAGGTAAAAAAATCAACGAAGAAGCCAAGGAGCATAAATATCTCGACTTCTGCAACCTCAGATTTCCGTGACTTGAAGAAATTTCAGGGCCCATACGATACGATTGTGCCTAAGAACCAGTTTGTATATCTTGTAACTAATGCCGAAGAAGCGGAAGTTTTGGAAAGAATAAACAGGCTCCCGAATACTCTGCCTGATATCAAGATGAAGATGCAGACAGGACTTATCGTTGATTTCCGTTCAAGAGAGGTTCTGCGCAATGAATTGGAAGAGGGTGCCTTTCCGCTGTTATATTCCCAACACATAAAGGATGGCCGAGTAACATGGCCTTTGGGGAAAGAAGGAGAGGTTATAAAGACCGACCGTGTTTCTTTCCTACAGGAGAATAGTGACCTCCTTCTTGTGAAACGCTTCACGGCAAAAGAAGAAAAAAGACGTCTGCAATGTGGAATTTACCTGAAACACCGCTATAAACAGTTTGCCTACATCAGCACACAGAACAAAGTCAATTTTGTAAAGTGTGAATCTCCATGCATCACTTATGGGCTTTACGTCCTGCTGAACTCCACGCTCTATGATAAATATTACCGTATCCTGAATGGTTCCACGCAGGTCAATTCTACCGAAGTTAATCAGATTCCTGTTCCAGAACGTAAAGTGATAGAAGCAATGGGTAGGGAGCTGATGCACCAGGAACTTTCAGAAGCAAACTGTAATAAAATAATTAACCGATGGATAAATTAGTACATGCGAAGAGTCTTTTGAACCAGATAGGAATGCCTCAACAGCAACAGAGTGACCTATGTGCCCTTTCCTTGTTCGCAATGGCGGGGTTAAAAGGTAGTTCGAAATGGACGGAAGCTACAAATGATTGGATGCGCATTCACGATATTATAAAGTTTATCGCTGAAAACTATGGGGTGCCCTATGCTGAAAATTCTCGTGAGACTTTCCGGAAGCAGGCCATGCATCCATTCCGCACGGCTGCCATCATAGAAGACAATGGGAAGCCGACCAACAGTCCGAATTACCAATACCATATCACAAAAGAATTTTTAGAGGTGATTAAGGAGATTGAAGAAGCCTCAACCTGTACCTCAGAATCAGGAATGGCTTTGAAATCGTTTACGGCAAATCATGAATCGCTTTCCCGGATTTATGCCTCTAAAAAGATGATGCAGAAAATGCCGGTCCATATAAATCATCATGATTTTACTTTCAGTCCCGGGAAACACAACAAATTGCAGAAAGCGATCATTGAGGAGTTCGCTCCCAGATTTGCACCTGATTCAGAATGTCTGTATGTTGGCGATACAATCAAGAAAGATCTGGTTAAGAACGTGGAAAAGCTCACTGCGCTCGGGTTTGAGATAACGTTACATGATAAAATGCCGGATGTAGTGCTCTATAGGGAAGACAAGAATTGGATCTATTTCATTGAATCCATTACTTCGGTTGGTCCGATGGATCCGAAACGTATTGTGGAGATAGAGGCATTGACAAAGGGGGTGAAGGCAGGAAAAATTTTTATTTCGGCTTTTCTCGACTTCGCAACTTATAAGAAATTTTCAGATAAACTGGCTTGGGAGACAGAAGTCTGGATCGCAGATATGCCCGACCACCTGATTCATCTGAACGGTGATAAATTCTTAGGTCCAAGATAATTAATTCTGAGATATTACTAATAATCGGCTGAGATACTCCATGTTAATAACATCGAGTACATACTCAGCCGATTATTTTTGAGAGATTTTTAGTTGCGGAATGATAGAGTATACCTTAGCATACAACTAAAAAACAGTTACTAAAAAACTGATGGGGGTCTTTCCCATCTACAAGAGTTTTTCCATTATATTAGCTTGATGATCATCTCAGCGGAGGGATTCGACTTCCTCAGTGGTGAGGGGAATCTTCTTACCGAGACGACGTGCGCCGGCAGCGGTGATAAGATAATCCTCCTCATTGCGGATACCGGTGAAGTCACGCCATTTTTCAAGTTCATCATAATTGATGAAGTCGGCAAAACGTTTCTCCGCTCCCCAATAATCTATCAACTCGGGAATAAAATATACACCCGGCTCAATTGTAAGCACAAAACCGGGTTCAAGCGGCCGCGCGAGGCGCAGGGATTTCCTACCGAACTGAGTGCTCTTTGGCTCTCCGTTATAACCTACCCACACTTCGCCGAGATTCTCCATATCATGAACATCGAGCCCCATCATGTGGCCAAGTCCACAGGGAAAGAACATGGCATGGGCTCCGGCGGCTACGGCCTCAGCAGGATCACCTTTCATTATACCGAGGTCTTTCAAGCCCTGACAGATCACGGCCGACGACAGATCGTAGACATCTCTGAAAGGAACTCCGGGTTTCAAGGCTTCTACAGCAGCAAGGTGAGAAGCAACCTGAATATCATATATAAGTTTCTGACGAGACGTGAATCTCTTGTCGGCACATATTGTGGACGACATATCGCCGGCATAGCCCATTGGGGTCTCGGCTCCCGCATCAATCAGAAGCATATCGCCCGGCCTGACAATATGATGATGTGCATGGTTATGAAGGGTTTGTCCGTGAGTTGTGGCAATCGTGGGGAAAGAAAGACGACAACCGTTTGCCGCTGCCACACCCTCGATTACCGAAACAATCTCATACTCATGCATTCCCGGACGCAACGCTTTCATCGCAGCAATATGCATATCTGCCGTAACATCGCAGGCTCTTTCTATCTCGGCAATCTCATCCTCTGTCTTATGAGAACGCATATCGACTATGGCACGTATCAGATCGACCGATGGCGTTTCTCCTCCGGGCTTAACTCCAAGCAGGGCCTGAAGTTTGAGTTTATGTTCGGCACGATAAGTAGGAAGATAATGTATCTTACGGGATGATTTGATAGCCTTGTCAAGATATGCTGTAAGTTCGGCTGCCGGTAAAGTTGTATCGATACCGACCATCGAAGCTTTTTCATGTAAGGTGGGTTGATTGCCCATCCAGACTATGGCATCAATCGTGAGCTCATCGCCGAATATAATCTCCCGGTCATTATCGATATCTATTATTGCGTTAAGACCGGCATACGGAAGACCGAAATAATATAAGAAAGAGGAATCCTGACGGAAATTATATGTATTGTCCTCATAATTACATCCTACCTCGTCATTGCCGAGAAAAAGGATCAAACCGCTTCCGACTCGCTTTTTCAACTCTTCGCGGCGTTTTACGTATGTCTCGCGTGAAAACATAATTATATCTTTTTAGTTATTTCCATCAAATTTACTGATTTTAGTTGGAATTTTGGTCCATTTATCGGAAATAAGGCGCCAAAGAAAGATTACGCCCCGGAAAGAGAGCTCTATAGCCATCGCTATCCAGACTCCCTTCAGGCCCATCGACCCCGACAACCACCAGGCAAGAGGAAGCCTTACAAGCCAGATACTTCCGAAATTCATTACAGCCGGAATGACAGTATGCCCCACACCCACAAACACGCCATAGCTTACAATAGAAGCTGCAAACATAGGTTCGGCCCAGGCCTCGATACGAAGCACTTCCGCTCCGAGGGTCCGGATTCCCTCCACAGGGCTCATCAGTTCCATCACGGCATAAGCTCCGAAATACATGAGCACACCCATCACCGACATCACTGCAATGCCAAGTCCGACCGAAATATACCCGAAACGGCGCATCAGTTTCAGACGTCCCGCACCATAGCTCTGCCCCACAAGCGTAGTGGCAGCGTCCCCGATTCCATAGCCGGGCATATAGCAAAGGCTCTCCGCAGTTACAGCAAACGCATTGGCGGCAATGGCTATAACTCCGAGTGGCGCCACAATCATCGTTATCGCAATCTGGGCCCCGCAGATCACGGCATGCTCGATCGTCATCGGAGCCGAAATATTTACGGCTTTCTTGAGCACGGGGCGAGTGGGCCTGTAACTCCCCTTCTCTTTCGAAATCTTAAGCTCCGGCTGACGCCCGCAGAGGAAATACATCATGGCCACAGCAATGACCACCTCCGCCATCACCGTGCCAAGAGCGGCCCCCAATACGCCGAGTCCCAGACCGGGCATTTCAACATGAATGCCGCCCAGCGAAATATCACGTGTAGGAAAGATAAAGAAAAAGTTGAACACGCAGTCGAGCACACACATCATTATATTCAGGACACTCGGCACTTTCATATTGCCGGCACTCCGCAGCATTCCGGCAGCCAGATAATTCAGGGTAAGCACCGGCAGGGCAGCGATAAACACAAGGAAATAAACTGATGCCTGCGGAGCAATCTCCGGGCCTCCACCGAGCCAATAAGGTAGCGGAAAAGCTATGGCAAAGCCGATAAGGGCCATCACGACTCCGAAAATCAAAGAAGCCATGATGCCCTGACGCAACACCTCTCTCGCCCCTACATCATCTTTCGCCCCGATACGGTGAGCTGTCTGGACAGTAAAACCCGTAGTAAAAGCGGAGCACACTCCCCAGAAGAGCCACAGGCTGGTCGAGACGAGTCCGATTGCCGCCGAATCATCGGCACCGAGACGTCCCACCATAGCAGCATCTATATACTGCATGATGATACTCGAAAGTTGTGCAAGTATCGCGGGCATGGAGAGCATCACCGTCATGCGCAATTGCTGACGGAAACCGATCTTGACACCCTCTCGGATCTGACTGATTCCGCTCATCTGTTACAAAGCGGTGATGGCGGCGCAGAGTCGGGCAAGACCATCCATGAGGCGGCCTCGCGGACAAGCCATGTTGATACGGATATAACCGTCAAGAGCATACATCGTCCCGGCATTCACCCATACTCCGTAACGTTCAAGAGCAATCTCCTCAAGCGCGGATGAGGATATGCCTAAGGAACGGATATCGATCCATGCAAGATAAGTGGCTTCCAGATCACACACCCGGAGCTGAGGAAGCTTCTCATTGAAGAAATTTTTCAGCTCCTGATAATTTCCATATATATATTCTCTCAGAGCGTCAAGCCATTCCTCTCCACCATTATAGGCAGCCTGCAAAGCCACAACCCCGAAAGGATTCACGTCGCATACCTCGTTTATGTTGATTGCTCTGTCTATCAAAGCCCGCTCTTCTTCATCGGGAACAATAATATTTGCAATCTGAAGGCCGGCTATATTGAAAGCCTTGCTTGGAGAGCAGCAAATAATGGCCTTTTCATCAACCGTTCCGTAAGGCACGTATTCGATGCCCGGAATAGTCAGCTCGCAATGAATCTCATCGCTGACCACCTTCACGTCTCCTTCCCGGCAGATCTCCCTTATCTTTTCAAGCTCCTCACGGGTCCACACACGCCCTGTAGGATTATGAGGATTACACAGAAGCAGCAGACGCGTATCAGGCAAAAGCACTTTCTCACGAAGATCTTCGAAATCAATACGGTAAGTGAACCCTGCCTCATTATCTTCACGAATAAGCGGGTTCTCCACAAGCCGGCAGCCGTTGTTTCGAATCGAGGAGAAGAAACAATTATAAGCCGGAGTCTGGACAATCACTCCCTCCCCGGGCTTGACAAGGGCCTTGATGATTGCAGAAATCGCAGGGACGACACCGGAAGTGTAGATAACCGAGTCGCGCCATATATGCCAGCCATGACGCCGGGCAAACCAGTTGTCGAGCGAAACGTAATATGATTCGGGCACCTTAACATATCCGAAAACTCCGTGATCCACACGATGCCGCAGGGCTTCGACCACACAGGGGGCGGTAGCAAAATCCATGTCAGCCACCCAGAGAGGAATCACATCCTCAATATCTGTGGAATCCCATTTGAAGGATGATGTATGCCTCCGATCGGGAGCAATATCAAAATTAAAATCACTCATCAGTCTCAATTATTTCCACCGGTTCGATGGCTTTGGAATAATCATCAATAATAATCTCTCCCACTTTCTTCGCCGTTATCTTTCCCTTCACCGGATTCTTGATGCTCACCACATCGGAAAGAATCGTGGCATCCACTTCGGCATCCTCGAAGCAGAGATCGCATTCGGGGCCGAACGTGCAATCCTCAAGTATCAGATCATGTGCATAGCAGAGAGGCTGTGTGCCGTTGATATGACAGCGCACAAGATGCAGACGACGCGAATGCCAGCCAAGATATTCACCGTCAAGCTCGGAATCATAGACAGTCACATTCTCCGTGCCCCAGAAAGCATCCTTGGAATGAATCACAGCATTACGGATCTCCACATCCGTGCAATATTGGAATGAATAATTCCCCTGTTGTTTCCAGCCGTCGATACGTATATGATGCGAATGCATGAAGAGATAATCAGCCTTATCCACCTCCACGTTGCGCGCTTCAATATTTGAACAATGCCATAGTGTCTCTTCCGCATCGGGGATTATCACGTTTGTAAGCTTGATGCCATCCATCTCACGAAACATTTTTGGAGCATCCACACGCGTATCAGACATCTCAAGATTGCGGGAATACCACAAAGCGGCACGTGCTCCGGGGGTAAACAGACATTTCTCAACTCTAAAACCATCCGTATGCCAAAAAGGATATTTACCCTCGAATGTACAGCCTATTGCTTCTATATTGGCTGTGCATTTCAAAGCGGACTCGCCCGCATGGATCGTAACGTTTTCAAGGCGAAGATTACGACATCCGAAAAGAGGACGTTCGCCGCCGAATTCTTTATCTTTAATTGTTTCCATAAAAACTTTTATATTTTCTAAAATGACTTTGTTTCGACCGAGACTCTATTTCGTTTCAGCATCAACACTTTATCGGTCGGCAAACGCAACAGATCATACGACCGCCGCTTACATGATATTTTCCGAAAGTATAACTAAGAGCCCATCTCATAAATTTGAGTGCCCCTGGGGTCGCTGGGTTGGAGCGATTTTTGAGATGGGCTCTTACATTTTCCAACCAATCAAGTTATCCGGAATTCATTACAAAATTAATCATAAAAACACTAAAAATCTAACCGAAATTCCATGTAAACAAACCATTTTTCCTAAATTTGCCGAATAGAACGCCACAACAAGTTTTAATAATCATGAGATTTTCTTTATCAAAAGGCCTTTCCGTCTTATTTCTTTCAGCTTTAGGCCTGCCATATACCCCTTCTGCTTCCGCCCAGGTGGCTACTGCCACGCCACGCGATCTCACCGGAAATCTGCGTGTCTATCCATATTCCGACCATCCCGAAGATGGAATAACACAGCTTCCTCCGGCCCTCACGCCGGCACCGCAAGGCTATCATCCTTTCCACATTGAGCATTACGGGCGCCACGGCTCCCGTTGGCTCATCGGAGGGAATGATTATCTCACCCCCGTGAACCGGCTCGAAAAAGCAGAACGAGCCGGAAAGCTGACTCCACTTGGAGAAAAAACGCTCGCCGCCTTACGCCAAATGGCAATGGAGTCGGATGGTCGCCTCGGCGAACTCTCCGACAAGGGAGCACTTCAGCATCAGGAGATCGGACGCCGTATGGCCCGCAACTTTCCGGAAGTTTTTAACGATTCGTCACGTATCGATGCTAAATCAACCGTAGTGATCCGTTGCATTCTCTCCATGGCCAACAGCCTTCAGGGAATTCGGGAAACAGCTCCCGGTATCCGCCCCGGTATGGATGCAAGTTATGCCGATATGTGGTTTATGAATTATGATGATAAACCGGCCTGGAAGATTAAGGATGAAGCGGAAAAAAACAGTGTTAATCCGTGGAGAGAAAAGCAGACGGGAAACATGGATTTCCTCGACCGCCTCATCACCGACCGGCAGTTTGCACTCGACAGCGTAGCCCCGGGACTGATGCCTTACTTATACTGGGTGTTAGGAAGTATGCAGGGACATCAGGGAAAAGAATGGCTCATTGAAGAAGTTTTCTCGCGTGAAGATCTCGAACAGAACTGGAAGAAAGGAAACGCCGGATGGTTCATCCACAGCGGCAACACTCCTCTCTCCAAAGGACGCATGCCCTATACACAGCGAAAACTCCTCGGAAGAATGATCGAGCAGACCGACTCGGCCATTGTCTCCGCCCGACCGAGCGCACGCCTGCGTTACGGTCACGACGGCATTCTGGTAAATCTTGTGGTATTGATGGAACTCGGCGACTATGGCAAGGAAGTCACCGATCTCGACCAGCTTGACTCGCTTGCATGGCAAGACTTCGATATCATCCCCATGGCCGGCAACCTCCAACTGATTTTCTACCGGCCCGAAGGTTCGCGTAATCCTGATGATGTTCTGGTGAAAGCCCTGCTTAACGAACGCGAGATCTCAATGCCCGGCACACCCGTTGCCGGTCCATATTACCGCTGGTCTGATCTCCGTTCTTACTATTCCGGCAAGCTGGCCCGCTTCGCCACTCTCTTTCCCGAAGAATAATCAAAGATTAAGAATCATAAGTAAGTATTCAAAATTAAACGATAGTAAGCAATAATGTTATCTTTTATACT